>JAYTRB010000528.1:0-6567 GCA_043746425.1 Planctomycetia bacterium | reverse complement strand
AGTATACTGCCGTTGGCGGCCAGAGAAAAAGGAGGGCTTGTGTTCTGGCTGCCTCCAAATAGATACCGGGTATTGAAGGTCGAGTTGGCGGCATCAATGACCTGGGTAATGAGGCTTTGTACCTGCTGCGCCATCACCGTCTTCTGCTGCGGGGTGCTTGTGCTCCCGATTCCCGCTGTGGCCAGCCCGCGGGCCGCGTTGAGCGCGCTTGTCACTGAAGCGAGTGCCGCGTCGGTGCTGTTGAGGAGTGCCGTGCTGGATTGAACATTGGAATCCAACTGAGTGTTTTTCGTCAGCAGCGATTGCAGTTGAATGGCCTGTGTCGCCGCGACCGGGTTGTCGCTGGGAATCTGAAAGGTATGGCCTGTCGAGATTTCCTGTTGTAATTGCGACATCGAGAATTCGGCATTCTGAATCTGCGATTGCAAGCGCTGGCCGGCAAGCGAATTAGGCATACGGCCAGGGAGTAGAGGTCCGATATCCATAGTGTTCAAATCTGGGTCAGAGTCGTGAATAATCTGTCGATCGTACTGATCACGCGGGCGGCGCTTTGATAGGAATTCTGAAATTGCATGATCTGGATCATTTCGTTGTCGATGCTGACGCCCGAGAATTGCGCCCGTTGACTGTTAAGAGAATCCAGGAATCCCTGTGAGCCCTGGGCGACCGCGTTTTCAGAAGCTGACGCTTGCCCCAGCGCCGATACGGTCTGCTGGTAGTAATTGCTGATCGACGCCCCACCCAGGGAGGCCGGGGTTTGATTGGCGAAGTTGGCCAAGGCGGCAGCGTTACTGCCATCGCCGGGCCCCCCTCCTTGAGCCGCGGCCAGCAGCGCAGGATCGGCAGCGAGTGTGGGATTCACGGCGATGTCAAACGACGAGGCGCCTGCAAAGAACGTATTTACTCCCAACCCCGCCAGAGTGCCGCTATTGTCATTGGCGAATTCTACCGAATAACCATTCGCGGCATTGATCTGAAGTCGTCCGTCGCCCGTTATCGACGCAGCGAGATTCGTGATGCCGTTGAGCTGTCCCACGACGCCATTGAGCGTCGTCTTGGGATTAACTCCCGTGAGGTCGACAGTGATCGTGCTGGTCTGTGCAATGCCGGTCGTGGTGTTCACGACTTTCACTTGAAAGCTGCCGTTTTGCGGCGGAAAGCTGAGGCCCGCTGCATCCAGCGGCGCATTGGGGTCATTCACCCGGTACGTACCGGCGACCGACGAATAGCCGTGTTCGCCTTGTCCCGATGAGTGGATCACGTTCAACTCGTTGATCACACTGGCGGTGAACTTGTCGAGACTGTCGAGAAACCCGCCGATGACATTGTCGCGGCCGTTAATCGTACCCGCCAGTTCCCCTTTTGTGCCTGTGATGGGGGTGTTCGATGCCTCGACCGTCACGTCATTGACGGTGATTCCCCGATCGCCGCGAGTGGTCGTTACCAGATGATGCACTTCGCCGGGGATGATGAGGCTGTCGTTGCCGAGGGCCACGTCGACGCCCCCCGTGCCATGATCGGTTACTGAAATGGGAACGATCTGCGAGAGGCGATTGAGGTCGGCGTAGCGTTGGTCGCGGAGCGTTCCGGCATCGCTTTGATTCAGTCCGGCCGACTCGAGGGCAGTGATTCTGGGATTGAGAGTAGCGATGTCGTCGATGAGGCCGTTGGCTTCGTTAACCAGACTTTGAACCTGCGAGTCGACCGATGTCCGAAGTGTGTCGATGCGCGAACGCAGGTCTTGAACCGATTGGGCGAACTGCTGTCCCTGGGCAACGGCCAACTGCCGGTTCGTGGCGAGTTCGGGTTGGTTCAAGAGGTTATTAAAGGCGCCCGTCAGGCTGCCGAGCTGCGAAGACAAATCGCCGCTGCTGAGAGTTTGCAGAGCCGATTCAAGCTGCTTGTAAACACCATTTGTGTTGTTGGCCCCGGAAGCATCGCCATTGGCCGTATAAATTCGTGTTTCGAGGAACTTATCGATCTGCTGCCTGACGCCGGTGGCCGTGACGCCACTGCCGATGATGAGCCCCCCCTGCTGAACCGGAAACGACGGATCAAGCAAGAGGCTTTCGCGGATATAATTGGGGTCGTTGGCATTGGCGACGTTGTTGCCCGCCACCTGAATTCCGGCAGAGAACACGTCGAGGGCAGACCCCGCCATGGCAATAGTGGCGTTCAGTCCCATGGGAATGATTCACAGGCGCGCGTGGCCGTCAGGCAGCCGCGTCGAGCAATGCGCCTCCCGTTGCTGAGGTCGGTTTATCGCCATATGTCGGGGCCGGACGCCCTCCATGCGCGATCAAATCGACCAGTTCTGTAAAATGGTTGTAGCAGCGGTGGGCAATGATCCAGTGAACCCAGCTTTCGTGCTGCAGCATGACGGTGCGCTTCTGCGACTGCACGATTCGCGCGCGGATCAATTCAATGGCCTTGAGAACTCGAACATCGTCAACCGTCTTTTCAATCGCCCCGGAAAGTTCCATCAACGACGTGACGGTAAAGCCCTCGTCACGCGCCTTTCGCAACAGACCGCTGCGTTCATGTACCAATGACTGGAGCCGGGCCCCCAGTTCCTCCTCGCGGGCCGACAGCGTCATCAGTTCCTGCGGCTGAAACGAGTCGAGGGCTTGGCGCTTGATCTCGAAGAGCGCCAGCAAATTCTGCTGCGTTTCAGCAAGAAGTGTGAGGAACTGCGAGATTTCATGCAACAGCATCAAGCGCACGGCCGGCCTCCGCAGTAGATGACGATGGAGAGGTTCCTGCCAGCGACTGGCGGGAATAGCTCTCAAACAGCGGATCAGCCAGATGACCCCCGTACTGGCGCGCCAGATCTTCGGCAATCTGCTGATCCATCTGTCCCTGAAACATTTTCTCGGCCTGCCCACCGTACAGGTACTTCGACGGTTTCTGGGCAGCGCGGAGCGCTTTGAGCATTTCTTTGTAAAACGTGCTGCCCACGAAGTCCTGAAACTTCTCGCGGACGGCGAGCTGTCCTTTTGCCGGCGATTTGACCGGAGAGCCGTTCTGGCTGCGCACCTGTGTCAGCAATGAATCGGAAGAGCCGATTGCGGTGCCCACAGAAGAAAGATTGACCGGCATGAAACTACTCCGTGATCAGTTCGGCGTGCAGTTTTCCAGAGCGATGCAGATCTTTGAGGATATCGATGACATCGGTCGTCGGAACCTTCAATTGATTGAGCGCGTCAATCAATTGTTTCAACCGCTGCGGCGATTGCCGCGACTGTTGATCCATAAGGGGCACAAAGCCGACGCCCGGAACGGGTTCGGCGGGGTCGACCGCCGCTCCCGGGTCGTCGGGGGCGCCGATCGTAACTGACAGGTTCTTGTGGCTGATCGCGACGGGGCTGATTTCGACTTCGCCTGTTACTATCACAGTTCCTGCCTTGGCGTTGACCACGACGCGGGCCTGCGTGTGCGGGTTGTCGATTCCCACGTCGAGAACCTGGGCGATGAACTGCATCGCATCGCTTCGATACTGTTCGGGAATTGTGACCTGCACGACCCCCGGGCCGATTGCCTTGGCGAGTTGCCGCCCGTTGGCCTCGAAGCTGATGTCAGCGTTGACGACGCGGGCCACTTCACTGGCCGAACGAAAACTGGCATGGTCGTGGTCAAGCAGCAGAGTGAACTGATTGTTTTGAACGAAGTTGTTGATGACATCTTCGGTGACGACGACCCCACCTGCAATTTTGCCGCTGGTGGTGATTGCCGCGTCTTCAATCAGCACGGCACCCGATGCGATTCCCATTACGCGCTCGTCGCTGACGACTTGCGTCCCCAGCGGAGAAATCATCAGCCGCCCGCCGCGCAGGCTCCGCGCCGCGCCGATTGAATTGACGAAACAGTCGAGACGCTGACCGCGGCGGATGCCGTTGGCCGGGACAGTCGCTTCGACCAGTACAAGGGCCACGTTGGCGGCATCTTTGAGTTCGGGCGCGCCGCTGGCGGGATTGTTCAGCTGGGCGAGCGCCGAGCCCAGCGCGTTAATCATCGGCAGGTACTTTCCGCCGTCCCCCGTTCCCTTCAGGCCGGTAATCAGCCCCAGCCCGATCAACCGCTGTTCCTGCTGTCCTGAGATCGTGCAAATATTTTCGAGCCGCGGCCGGGCTTCGGCCAGAAAGGGGTTCAGTGCCACGAGAATCGCAGCCACGGTTATTGTCTGCAAAGCGCATGATCGTCGGCCAGTCAAGAATGCAGTACAGCCCGACATCATGGTTAGCGTTCCGTCGCGTGGGCAGAGAAGAAAGGAGAATCAAGTGATGCTTGGAGACGGTCTTTTGATGCGGGGTCTTATTACGAAGAGTTGCAAAACACGTCGCTCAGAAAGGCAGAAACCAATCATACAGTTTGGTGAAAATCCCGCGTTTGGTACTGTCGGCAATCTTGCCGTGTTCGCGTTTCTCAATGACCATGTCGGCGATGTTCTCGCTTTGAGCCGTGTTGTTTCCCGCCACATCCTGTGAGCGAATCCGCCCCGTCAGCGAGTATTCCCAGATCGCGTCATTGGTGCGGATGCTTTTACGGGCCTCGAGAATGAGCGTACCGTTCGGGAGAATGTCGACGACTGTGGCAGCGATACGATACTTCAAGCCCTCCTGGTTCAGGCCTGTGCCGTAGGCTTGCATCTGGCTGCGGAGCTGCGTGTTGATTCCGGGCGTGTTGATCGCGCCGACATCGAGGTCGCCGGTGGAATTAATGCGCAGCCATTCGCGAAGCTGAGCGGTGAAGACCGTGTTGCGTTGACGGTTGAATCGTGAATTCTGAGTGCTTTCGGACTTTTCGTCCACGACGACAGTGATGATGTCGTGTATGCCCAGCTTCTTTGGCCTCGGGCGGTCAATATAGATCCAGGAAAGATCGCGGCGCCGCAGAGGACGCGGGGGAATTGGCCCCACAGAAAGCGATGGACCCGGCGCGACCATCGTCATCCCGTCCGCATCAGGATCGATCATGGCTGCTGGCGGAGCAGTTGGAAGAGAATTGAACTCTGCCTGGCCGCCGGGGCCTTGGGGCTGCGCACGGGCCGCGCTTGCGAGCGTCAACGACATGGCCACGGCGATGAACAGCGTCTGAGGTGTCATTTCAGCGTTCCCCCCCGTTCAGCCTGATCGGTCGATTCACGTGATTGCCAGTCGCCCCGGATGCCTCCGAGCGACGCGAAGGCGCCCGTTCTGAATCGGCCGTCAGCAAACGCACTCCGGTGCCGTTTCCCTGCACAGGCTTGACCTCGCCGCTGGTGGGGCCAACGGTCGCCTCGTGATAGCCCGAAACTCGGGCCACCAACTCGCGCCGACCATCGAGGGAAACCAACTTGATCGGCTCTCCCAGGCTCCCGTCCCCCAGAGATTTCGCGTCGGTTCGTACGACGATCGCATGACTGCGGGCCAGGACGGTGACGATGTCGCCGCGGCGTACGAGCGGTACGCTCCGCACGTCCAGGTTCGAAATCGGTTCCCCAGCCCGTAAGGTGCGTTTGGCTTCCTGTCCTACGACCATCTCGGCGCGATCAAGATACGTGGCGTTGGCCGTCACCACGGGTTGTTGTTTCCACGAGAGATCATCGGGCTGGACGACGTGTCCTTTCGGAATTGACGCGGTGGGTACCAGCACCTGGGGCAACGGTCGGATGCGGCAGACAATCTGAAATTCTTTGCGCCGGCTCTGTTTGTCGTAAAACCCGGCGCGGAATGTCTGCTCTCCTGACCAAGGTTCGCGCCCTCCCGAGATGTCGACTCGGGCGGAAACGGCCGCCGTCAGCAAGCTCACCTGTGCCGGGGTTAATTTCATTTCAATCTGCACGTTTCCGAGCGACGGTGCGTTTTCTTTGAGATACTGGCGCATGGCAGTGGCCACCACCGTCTCACACCGCTTTTGCATCAAATCTGCCGTGGCAGAATTCGTTTCGGGCGATAACCCGTCATCAGATCTCACACCGTGAACCGTGACCTCGCTGCTTCCCGAGAACTCAAGCTCGGTGAGTGTCGAGACTTGCGACATGAGTCGCGTCCGGATCGAATCAAAGTCTACCACTTTCGATTTTCCCGGAAGCGGTGCCGGAAACAATGTGACAGACGCCAGGTGTTCGACAGTTTTCTCGTCGGCGTCATGGATTCGGGCCACTTGGCCGAGCCGCACAATCGTCGTCGAAACCTCTGCCACATCCTTCAGCTCGATCGTAGCCGCGCGGGCGGCAGTCGATACGTCGATCGCGGCCATCGCCAGCACGAGCCCGACGGTAGCTCGCCATCGCCAAACCCAGGTTGCAAACACGCCCGGCGCATATTGAGTCTTAGCCATGCTTTCGCGATCGATACCGCGTTCGACAATGGCCATCGGATAAATTCTTTCTATTTTCAGACAACTGGCACTTAACATTGACGACTGCCATCCTAAGAAACGGTCTTTCCCGATTATTCTATCGGGACGGCGGGGTCTTTCCCTCCATAGTTGATTTTCACTAAAGCTGATCGATTTCCGCAAATTTGGTGGACCTGCGCAGTTTTGGAGCTGCACGCGGCACTCCCTTTCGCCCCGATCCATTGAGGC
>JAYTRB010000527.1:0-4534 GCA_043746425.1 Planctomycetia bacterium | reverse complement strand
CTCCAATACTTCCATGCAGACACTGCTCTCCAGGCTGTTCGACAACTTCCACGCCAACACGTTGCGGCTGGGCCAGTCGATGATCGCCACCAGGTACATGTAGCCCGGCGCCATCCGAATGTACGTGGCTTCCGCGGCCCACACTTCGTCCGGCTTCGTAATCCGTCGTTCCTGCCCTAATTACGAAATTTCCTGTGTCCCGCCGCGTGCTCTGTTGACCGCGGACGTGGATGGGGGCGGTAATTTGTGAATCACCCGACGCGCGGCCTAGCCCCTGGCGGGCCCTTCATTGCGTTCGCAGTTTTGGGCGTTTGGCGTTTGATCTGCATGGCCACCGCTTTCTATTGCCGCCGATTGCAAACCGTAAAGGGATTTTTTCGACCTTTCGCTTGCAATGCGCTGCGAATTCGGGCAGGATTGCCGGCGTATGGTCGCGCGCAGCACCAACAAAGGCTCACCATTTCTACCACTTACGGCCGTTACGGCCCTGCCTATTCCCAGTTGGGAAGATTGATTTCAGCGGCGAGTCGGCCCTTATTCAGGTCCTCCTTCGCTCGCTCTCACGTGCATGAAGCCGACAGCCGGTTCGCAATTGCGCAATCCGAACTGTTGCGCGCCAAGCTCGCTCGCGGCGAAACGGCCTACCTCGCCGGGCTGGGCATCGCCGGGCACAATAGTGGGGCCGCTCTGATCGAGGTTTCGGCGCGCGATGGCGTGCGGCTGTTATCGAATGACGAGGAAGAGCGCTTCACGGGAATCAAGCATTACGCAGCTTACCCGACGCTAAGCATCGACAGTCTGCAAAAGCGGCTGGCAGGAATCGGGCTGACGCCGCGCGACCTCGACGCCGTGCTGATCAGTTGGAACTACATCAGCCTCATCTGTCTGGCCTTACGCAGCGCCATCGACCATTTTCCCCGGAGTCTGGCGCTGGCGCGCAAAGACGCCATTGCCGATTGGGACATCCGCGGCAACAACGCCCTGGTGCGGGCCGCGCCCGCGCGGCTGGGAAAACAATTCGGCCTCGAAGGGCCGCAGCCTCTCATCGCCATGCCGCATCACGAAAATCATGCCGCATTTTCGTATGCCGTTTCGCCCTTCAATAAGAGCCAGGAACCGGTCATGGTTACCGTGCTCGATGGCTTCGGCGATGAGGGGGCGATTTCACTCTATGTGGTCGAGCAGGGCATACTGCGGCGACTGCGATGCAACGACAGTCTCTGCGATTCGCTGGGGTGTTTCTTTTCGATCATCAGTTCGACGAAGGGGGGATGGACGACGCTCTCAAGTGAGGGGCGGTACATGGGGGCCGTCGCCTGGGGCGACCGAAACCGTCTCACGAACCCCTTCTACCGGCGCTTGCGGCAGATTTTTTACTTCGGCGAAAATGGCCAGGTGCGCATCAATCGGGCCATGGCCAACTGGCATATCGCTGGCGAGCGAGATTCGTATGGCAAGCTGTTGCGCGATGTGATCGGAGATCCGATTCCGCCCGACAAGATGTGGAACCCCGATGCCGTTTTGCGAGTTGATGACTTACAGCACGCCGACGCCACGAATGAGCGCGTCGATATTGCGGCAGCCACGCAACTCGTCTTCGAAGACGTGCTGTTCCACGTCGTCGATTTCATGATTCGTTCGACCGGTAGCGATCGACTCGTGCTGACCGGCGGCACGGCGTTGAATTGCCTGGCGAACATGCACCTGGCCGATCATTACGACGAGGAATGGTATGTGCGCAATCTGGGGAAGCGCACGCGACTGCATTTGTGGGTTCCGCCGACACCGGGCGACGCCGGTGTGGCGATGGGGGCGGCGTTCAGCTTCGCGTTGCGGTCTGGGGCGCGGCCCGGCCCGGTCATTCAGCATGCCTTTTACTGCGGAACAGCTCCCACGGCAGAGGCAATTCAGGCTGCGATCGCGAACACACCCGATATCGGCTGCCATTTGCTGGGAAACATCAACGACCCGCGACAGCGAGACCGCATCGCCGACCAGGTTGCACAAATCGTCGCTGCCGACGGCGTCGTCGGCTTATTTCAGGGAGCGGCTGAAACCGGGCCGCGGGCGCTCGGGCATCGTTCGGTTCTCGCCAACCCGTGCAATCCGAAGACGCTCGAGACGATCAACCTGCGGGTGAAGTTTCGCGAGCCGATTCGCCCTTTGGCGCCAATGGCCACCCTCGCGGCGGCGCAGCAGTATTTTGAACTTTCAAGCGGCGGGTCTGACGATGAATTCAATGCCTATAACTACATGGTGCTGACGGCGCCGGCGCGGCCTGAGGCATACGACAAGATTCCCGCCGTGATTCACAAAGACGGCACCGCCCGGGTGCAGATCGTGCGCAAAGAGCAAGATCCGTTTGTTTACGCCTACTTGCAGGCCATGGGCCGGCGGCTGGGTGTCGAAGTTTCGGTCAATACGTCTCTCAATGTCGGCAGCCCCATTGTTCAAACTCCCGAGCAGGCGCTGGGGGCATTGAAAAAGGCCAAGGCACTCAGCGGGCTGGTCATGATCGCCGACAACGGCGACGCCTGTTTTGCATGGCCTACGCCATTGCCCTGTCCTGAGGTCATTCACGCGGCGTTTGCGAAGCCGCGCGAAAATGTCGCTGTGATGCAGTAAAAAGGCCGTCTCAGAATGGCAGGCCGGGCCGGCTCTTCACACCCCGCGGTACAGCGGGGGCGACGGCGGCTCGTCGTCATCGACCAGATGGCCATGACGCTCGGCCAACTCGTCGCGGCGAAGTCTGACGTGGTGGTCGAAGTCGCGCAACACGTCAATCGCCTTGTCGCGCGACGAGACCAGCCCGATGACCAGAAACTGGCCGATTGCCAGAAAATAGCAGACCCACCCGACCACGGCATGATCTGGCGCGCCGAAGATTACGGTCATGATGGCGAGCACCGAAGACGAACGATCGAGGTGGCGAAAAAAAATTCCCTTCAGCACGGGCCAGCATTGCTCGCGGACGGCGGCAATTCGCCTTCCTTTAGGAAAAAGGAGCTTGGATGGTCCTGGGTGAATGATTGAAAACAGCGCCTGATCGGGCATGGATTCGATGACGCCCACGGCGAACAACAGTCGCATGCCGAACGAGAACCAGACGAACTTCTCTCCCAGGTTGGCGATGACTTCGCCGAACAGGATGTATTCGACATTTGCTGTCGCCAGCAAAAGTAGCAGCGACCCGCGAACCCACTGCTCGAGGTCGGTGGTGAGTTCGGTGTCGAGCCGTTGCAGATGAACGACGCGCCGCAGAAAGAGTCGGAACAGCGGGATGGCGATGAACCCGACCAGCAGGCGGATGAGCGGGCGGAGCAGGGTTCCCATCTCAGTTGTTCCAGTCAATCTGTTGATACAGCGTGCGCAGCCGATTTCCTCGGGCGGGATTGAGCTGGGTGACGTGGGCAATTCGGCCCAAGAGATGGGCTGCGAAATTCTCGTGCCGCGCGTGGTTTTGAGTCGACGGACCGCGACGTATGCAGTTGGTCAGAATGGCCTTCAGTCGGTCGTAATCGCGGCGGGCGATATTGGTGCGGGTGTTGACGACGACGCCTGTTACCGTTTGCCGCTGATTGTTGCGAATGATTTTTCGTTTCCGGAAATTCAACGAAAACCGTTCTGATCGCACAATCTGGCCGACCAGCGGCAGAAAGACTGCCAGACTCTTCAGAAATCGCTCGCCACCAGAAAACGTCAGATCGTCGGCATAACGGGTGTATTGCACTCCGAAGCTGCGGGCCAGCCCCGAGAGGCGCAGATCAAGAGGAAACGCCGACAGGTTTGCCAGAGCGGGCGAGGTGGGGGCGCCCTGCGGCAACCGGCGGCCGAGGTAAGGATGCAATTCAGAATTTAACTTGCTGTCTCGGGCAAGACTGGCGGGCAGCATGGCAGTCGTGAGGCGCCCCAGCCAGATTGCCGCCTCGCGCGAATACCCCAACGATCGAAAAATCGCCACGACCCGATTGAGCGATACACTGGGATAGAAGTTTTCGAGGTCAAGTTTGACGACGATTCGCTGCCCGACATGGGGGCTGGCGTTCGTCAGAATCGAGCGGCCGGTTACGAAACCGTGTGCCGCCGGGTGCGGCGCAATGCGGTTGAGAATATCTTCGTGAATTCGCCGTTGAACGCGCTTCAGTTTGGGTTTGGGGGCCTCGATGAGGCGCTTGCCGCCGACGCGCTTTAAGATCCAGCGGTAACAATAGTGTGCGGCAGATTCGTCGGCCGGTTTCTGGTCTTCGTCGAAGCGATGCACGAGCCAGGCGAGTTGCCCCAGGGGAATCCCGAGCCAGTGAGCCAGTTCTTCGGGGTTGCGAAAACCGGGGAGTTGAAAGCGTTCGAGACGGCTGAGATTTTCATCCTGGCTGAAATCAAGCCACGATCCGTTCCGCGGAGTGGGGCGGGCGAACCGGTAAGGACGGGGCGCGTCGGCGGGAACTTCGGTTGTTCGGCCGGCAATCGATGGTTGTCGATAGCGGAGCGCGGCGAGCTTGATTTTGCGGTGTAATCGCCAGCGAGGCTCGCCTGG
>JAYTRB010000526.1:0-4553 GCA_043746425.1 Planctomycetia bacterium | reverse complement strand
GTGACGGTCGAGTCTCCGCACACTGAACTGGTTAACTATAACCTGCGGTATCATGACGAAACCGCGAGTGCCACCAGCCTTGTTCAGTTCGCAGTCTGTCAGAATCCAAATGTGCAAGGCATGATTGCCGACCGCGTGGCCCAGACCTTGCGGCCCGAAAAGACTGTCGCCGAACCCGAACGCGACGAAGCGCAATTGGCGGGCCAACCCTAAGTTCGGGTGGATTGAAAATCTGGCTCAGCGGCGCCTGACGCGCACGATCTGCTCCATGCGGCGGACGACCTCTTCGAAACTCAGATCAGACGTATCGATGGGAATGGCGTCTGCTGCCGGTTTCAGTGCCCCGAACTCGCGGTTCGCATCGCGACGGTCGCGGCTTTCCTGTTGGGCGAGGATCTCGTCGAGGAGCACCTCTTCGCCATTCAACGCCAGGTCGGCCTGCCGTCGCAAGGCGCGCTTCAGCGGGCTGGCGGTCAGATAGAATTTGCATTCCGCGTCGGGGAAGGCCACCGTTCCCTGGTCGCGACCTTCGGTGACGACGTCTGCTCCAGCGGCGAGATGCCGCTGGAGTTCGACCAAATGCGCGCGAACACGGTTGTTGCCAGCGATAAATCGCGTCTGATCGGTTACCGCCGAACGGCGGATCTCACGAGTGACTTCGAGGCCGTCGACGAACACCGTTCCCGATCGAAAAATGAACTTCCCCCGGCGGGCGGCTTCGATGACGGCTTCTTCGTCAGAGAGATCGACAGCATGCTGCACGCAATACCACGTCACCGCGCGGTACATCGCCCCCGTATCGAGGAATTGAAAATCAAGTTTCATGGCCAGCTCGCGCGCTGTGGAACTCTTTCCAGCGCCGGCAGGTCCGTCGATCGTCACGATCATGGTCAGTCGAACCGAATTTCGATATCTGCAATTTCGTAGGAAGCTAGGTCGATCAGGACGGCATCGCCGTCGAGCGACAACTCGCAGACCGTTTTTCCCAGCAGGTCGCGCTGCCGGGCCCGGACAGGACTCCGAAAACACCGCAGCCGGGCGCGCACCGGGCGTCCCTCAGTTTCTATCAGCCGCAGCCCACACCCGCAGCTCAAGGGCACGCTGTTGGCTTTAGCAACTCGTGGGGCGGCGTGCGATGCCACAGATTCCGCAGTCGCGGGTTCTTCGCCCGAGGTTTCGTCGAACGACGTTTCAGGAGCCAAAGGCAGCATCTGCAGTACCTGGACCTGCCTTGTCGCCAAATGGAAAAACCAGCCGGAACTGCCGCTGCGCGGAGGGCCCGACGCTGTGAACACGACGACCGCCGGTGATAAAGCATCGAGCGCCGCCTGCATGGGAAAGTCCTGGTCGAGCGCAATGACGAACCGGAACACCCGTTCGTGCTCGCGGGGAACGACCAGCAGGCTGTCGATCATCCGCGGCCCGGTTTTGCGATGAAAGGGAAGACCTCCTGACAGAATCGTCGTTCGCTGCTCGGGAGTGGCGATCTCGAGGTAGTGCAGGCTTTCGATGCGCTCTTCAGGAGCTTCGTGCGCACCCATCATCGCCGCAAGTGTGAGCGAAGCTGATTCGTCGTCCCAGGCGAAGCGGGATGCAAAATAGTTATGCCAGGGTTCGGCATCGGGCATCTTGACGACATCGAGTTCGATTTCGATTTCGACGACGGGGCGGCCCCGCCAGACGCGCACGGTCTGGCTGTACCCGGCGAGGCTTGCGCCAGTAATCTGATCGACAATCTGGCCGGTGGAAACAATTTCGCCCAGTGCCGGTCCGGCACAGGTCACTTCGCTCGACGACCTGCGCATTTCAGCATAGTGCGACTTGACCTGTTCTGTTTGGTCTCCCTCGCCAACCGTCATGGTGCGCTCTTTTGAATACCGGTAGTTGAGCTGCTGGCTCAGACGGTTCGGGCTGCGACCGTAACCCTTGATCTGGGCGATTCCGCCAGTTACTTCATTGAGATGCACTTCAAAGAATTCGTTGCGAAGAAGATCGGGGGTGGCCAGCGGCGCAGGAAGACTGCCCGGCGGCGCCGCGCCCCGAGAATCTGCCGGTACCCAGACGAATCCCGCGCCCGGCACGTCGACTGTGAGGAAGTGATGTCGGCCGTCCCATTGCACCCAGGAATTTTCTCCCGTCGGCTGCGGAATCGGTCCCGCGGCATCGATCGGCACGCTCACCAGGCGGCGGAACGCGAGCGTATTGAAGACCATGTATCCGCTGCTCGATCCGGCCCCGTTCAGAATCAGTGTCGCCAGATCGCCCGCCGATTCGGCAATGAAATGCTGCAATCGCGTGTCAACCTGCGCCACGGCTTCGGCGGCCGGGCGCTCGCCGAGAAGTTCGACATCGCGCTCAACGCTGGCCGTTGCGAGTGAATCTGGCGAGCGCCCCGAAAGCACGCGACCAAGGCCGGCCAGCCAGTTGCCGGCATCGAACTGCGCGCGCCGCCGCACATGTGCAGCAAACCGACTGATGGGAGATTCTTCTTCGCGCGCGACCGCTTGAAAAAGAAACGGAGTGAGGTATTCGTGAGGCTTGTAAGAGGCATGCCGCGTCGAACTGTCGGTCTGTTTGAAGAACTCGGAAAACGTGATGAACTTGCCCAAAACGGGAGCATACTTGTGCATTCGCCGCAGGTCGTCGAAGAAGGGAGACTTCACCTCGGGCCAGCGCGCCAGGGCGACTGCCGCGACGTGGTCGTTGTCCATCGATTCCGACATGCGGTCGGGAAAACGCAGAAAACTGACGGCGGCGTCTGCCGCCAGCGGAATGCGTGACCAGGCGTCAATCGACGTTCCTCCGGTTCCTTCCCAGCGAACTTTCGTATGCTCGGCATCAGGATAGAAACCCTCGTCGAGCACCACGTGCAGGGCTCCCTCGAAGCCGGCCCTTTTCAGAATCTGAGGCAAGAGGGGGAAAACGCCGAACCTCCGCCGTCCCCAGACGATCGAAGGTTTCTCGAGCAGCCGGGCCGTTACGCGGTGGGCTTCTGCCAGTTGCCACAGCACCGACTCCAGGGGAAGCAGCGGCAAAGGTCGCTCACACAAGTCGCCACCGACGAGATCAGCCGATCCTGCGGCGCAGGCATCGCGAAGAGCAGAAAAGGTGGCCGGCGAATGAGTCGCTATTTCATCGAGGTCGGCAGCCGATGACAGGATGCTCATCGGCTGCCGCGTGGCGAGTGCCTGCTGCAGGTGTTCATCGGCCAGTCGCGGGATCAACAGGCACAGGTCGATCAGGTAGCAATCGACCGGGTAGAACCGTTCGCGGGCCTCAGCCAGAGCCTCGAAGCAGGCTGCCAGACGTGTGCGAGCTGTCTCGGAATCGCCAGCCAGTGCCGCTTCGGCGGCCGCAACCGCCTCGCGTTGCAGATGAACTTCGTCGAGATTGCTGAAATGCCGCATTTTGCGGGTTAAAAGTTCGATCTGGAGGTATCCCAGGCCGAGCGCCATAAAGTCTGCGGCCAAGTCGGGATCAACGGCGATTCCGCCTTCGTCGGGGGAGGTTGAAAACGGGGCCAGCGCTGCCGCCAGCATTTGCGGCCGCTCAGAAATTCCGCGGACGACGACACATCCCTCGCCGGTGACTTGCGCCGGCCAGTCTGCGGGAACCCAGCTTTCGCAGGACATGGGAAGAATCATCAGCCGCTTTTGCGAGCCGTCGGGGGGATCGTCGGCTCGATGCCAGCGGGGAAGCACCTTGGCGTCGGCCAGCAGGACCGGATGCCAGGGAACCGCGAAGGCGTTCAATAATGAGGCGGCGTCATTTTCGCCCAGCTCAGTCGGAAAGTCCTCCAGGCTGTGGCTGGGAATGAGAACAATCAAGTCATCGTAATACATGGTGGAATATCTTAGCGAGGGGCGCTGGTTTTCCGAAGCGTATCCGTTAGAATCAGCAGTTATGACGCATGATTCACGTTTTCGGCGAGCGGCTCGGCATGGCGTGCGGCCTTGGCCGTGATTGATAACAAAGGCGACGTTTGATTTTCATGGACGGCGTTCTTGCACGTATTCTTCGGGCGGCGAAGGGTTCGCGACACTTCAAATTGCATTTCTGGAACTATTTGGTGCGATTGTTCGTCTCATCTGTGGTGGCGAGTTGCGTGAACTGGCACTGTGCCGTTCGGCATATCCGGCCGTATGATGGTTGTAAATCAATGGAGGGACGGGGTTTCCGGTTGACTTTGGCGGAAATTCTCTGGTAGTTTAATGGTACACGTTTGTCGTGGACGACGACCTCTCGATCGGCTCATTTCTGCCGAGTATCTTCGCGTGAACATCAGCAATTTTCAGACCACTCCAGAACAGTCTGTCGCCCGGTTAAAAAGGGAACACTGTCAAAAAATGGGGACATGGTTTTTTGGTAACATGGTTTTTCTGGCAATATGGCTTTTCTACGGATTGAGCTTTTTCAACCGGCTGCCAAATTCGGCAGACTGACCGATTTTTTGATTCAACGATTTAAGAGACTGAGCAGAAGAGACTGAGCAGAAGAGACTGAGCAGAAGAGACTGAGCAGAAGAGACTGAGCAGAAGAGACTGAGCAGAAGA
>JAYTRB010000525.1:0-2989 GCA_043746425.1 Planctomycetia bacterium | reverse complement strand
ACTGGGGACAGACTTCCATCGATCGTTTCATCCTGTCGAAACTTGAGGAGCAGGGCTTGGCTCCTGCACCCGCGGTCGATCGTCGAACACTTCTGCGCCGTGCTTCGTTCGATCTGATTGGCCTTCCCCCCACCGCGGCTGAAGTCGCGTCATTTGAGAACGACCAGTCAGCAAATGCATTTTCACGGGTCGTCGACCGATTGCTGGCATCTGTGCATTACGGCGAGCGCTGGGGCCGGCACTGGCTTGACGTGGCCCGTTATGCCGACACGAAAGGGTACGTATTTACTGAGGAACGCAAGTATCCCTATTCGTATACCTACCGCGATTACGTAATCGGCGCTTTCAACAACGATCTTCCCTTTGACCGGTTTATTGTCGAACAACTGGCCGCCGACCAGTTGCCCATGGTCGACGATAAATCGTCACTCGCCGCGATGGGTTTTCTCACTCTGGGACGCCGCTTCGGAAATAACCAGAACGACATCATCGACGATCGCATCGACGTTGTCACTCGCGGCTTACTGGGCCTTACAACGACCTGCGCCCGCTGCCACGATCATAAATTCGATCCCATTCCGACTGACGACTACTATTCGCTGTATGGCGTCTTCGCCAGTTCCATCGAGCCTTCCGACCTGCCGCAGATTGGGGCGCCGGCAATGAATGAGGCGTACAGTGTCTACGTGCAGGAACTCAACCAGCGGGAAGCGGCCTACCAGGCATTTCTCTCCGAAAAAACCACACTGCTGATCGACGAATTGCGGGCGCATACCACCGATTACCTTGTGGCCGTGGTTCGTAAGGATGGCCAGGAACTTCCACAGGGGATCGGCGTTTCGCTCGGGGCGGGAGATGTGCGTCGCGAGATTGTCGACCACTGGAAGACATTTCTCGACGAGACGGCGAAGCAACCGCATCCGGTATTCTACCCCTGGCATCAACTGGCGGGTCTTCCTGCGGAAGGATTTGCGGCAGGTGCTGCGAAAATCATCGTCGGGCTGAATGATGCTCACGACGCGCAACCGCGCACGAACGGATATGTGAAGACTGCTTTGGCCTCTGCGGCGCCGCAATCGATGCTCGACGTGGCGGCCGTTTACGGCCGGCTGCTCGTCGACGCGCACAACCAATGGGGTAAACTGCTCGTCGAGAAGCCCGCGGCGGCCGGCGCCGCACCGGCAGCGACTGCCACGGCATTGCCCGACACGGCCGCCGAAGAACTGCGGCAGGTGTTGTATGCGGAAAAGAATCCAACGGCCGTCGCGGGTGAAGAAACGCGGCGACTCTTTGACCGGGCGACGAAAAACAAACTCGGGGAATTGAAACGTGCCGTCGATAACTTTAAGGCCAATTCTCCGGCGGCTCCCCCGCGGGCCATGGTCCTTAACGACGCAACCCAGCCGACCCAGCCGCACGTTCTGATTCGGGGCAACCCGGGACGGCCAGGGAAGGAGGTTCCGCGGCGATTTCTGCAAGTGTTGTCTGCGTCAGACGCGCCCGCGTTTAAAAACGGAAGCGGCCGGCTCGAATTGGCACAGGCGATCGTCAGCCCCGGCAATCCTCTGACGGCGCGCGTTATCGTCAATCGCGTCTGGATGCACCATTTCGGAAAGGGGCTGGTGACGACCCCCAGCGATTTTGGCGCCCGCGGTGCGCCGCCGTCGCACCCGGAACTGCTCGATCATCTTGCCCGCACATTAATTGAAGAGGGTTGGTCACTGAAAAAACTGCACCGGCGAATTCTGCTTTCGAATGCGTATCAGCAGACCAGCGACGACCGTCCGGAAGGGCAGCGAATCGATCCCGAAAACAGGCTGCTGTGGAAGATGAATTTTCAGCGCATTGAATTCGAACCGATGCGCGATGCCCTTTTGGCCGTTGCCGGCCGGCTCGATGCGACGGTTGGCGGCCGCCCAGTCGATTTGTTCGCTCAGCCGTTTACCGCGAGACGCGGGGTGTACGGCTTCATTGACCGCCAGGATTTGCCGGGAACTTTTCGTGTCTTCGATTTCGCCAGCCCCGACGTCAGCATGCCCATGCGCCCGCAAACGACGGTTCCCCAGCAGGCGCTGTTCGGTATGAATTCCCCCTTCGTTGTGGAGCAGGCGCGGGCCTTGGCGGCGCGGCCTGAAGTCGCAACCACGACCGGAACAGAAAACAAAGTCCAGGCGCTCTATCGACTGATTTACGCCCGCGTAGCCGATGCCGACGAACTTGCTGCCGGTATACGGTTCATTGACATGCCCACCCCGCCTGAGCCCTCCGTGGCGGCCATATGGCAGTATGGATTCGGGGAATACGACGAATCAGCCCATCAGGTGCGCGGTTTCATGGCCTTCAAACACTTTCAAGATGGACAATGGCGAAAAGGGCCGCAGATTCCTGATCCGGTAGACGGCTGGGTAAGCCTTTCGGCTGACGGCGGGCATCCCGGCGGCGATCTCAAACACGTCGTGATCCGCCGCTGGACAGCTCCCGATGCAGGGATTGTCAATATGTCGGGAATGTTAACGCATCCGGCCGAAGGCGGAGATGGAGTGCGGGGACGCGTCGTTTCGAGCCGTTCGGGAGAGTTGGGAATGTGGAGGGCACAGCATGGCAAAGTCGAAACCAAGCTCGATCGCATTGACGTTCAGGCCGGGGAGACGCTCGATTTCGTCATCGATTGTCTGACGAATGAGGCTCACGACAGTTTTACTTGGCCGCCAGTCGTCAGCCTGACGTCGGCAGGAAGCGGGAAGCCGAACGAGCGCCAATTCGCTGCCGCCGCAGATTTTCGAGGACCGTCACCGGCGGTGACCCGGCTTTCTTTGCTGGAACAATACGCGCAGGCGCTTTTGTTGACGAACGAATTTGTGTTCGTGGATTAAGCCGCGAATTGATAACGGTGTGATGTTTTGTCAGTCCTGAGAGCAGCGTATTCTTTCCCGGGCTTTTTCAACAGATCGTTCGAGTTACGGCCGCAAGTCGAGCTTTGCTCAAGCAT
>JAYTRB010000524.1:0-2817 GCA_043746425.1 Planctomycetia bacterium | reverse complement strand
GCCGCGCCTGATGTTGAATTGCATTGAACCATCGGCAAAATGCGCATAATCGACGGGCTGTCGCCGAGCGGCTGCGGGAAGCCCGTCGATGTCCTTCCCTCGGAACGGGATTTGCCATATTCTAAATGAAAGAGACTTTTCAGAGGCACACTTCAGGATTTCGGACAATGACTCGTCGAGCGCCCACGAAGTCACGCCAGTTCGAGACGCCGCGGGGCGCCATGCTCTTCTGCGCCCTGGCGGCCGGAATCGCGGCGTTGTGTGGGGTGGCGGGTTGCGACATGCATCAAGCGGCCCACGACAAACACCACCCGGCCGACACCAATTCGACCGAAGCCGTGTTGACGCTCGAACTTCCCTCGCAGGTCGTCGAATTGACCGGCTTGAAAACGGCCATTGCCGGCCGGCCCACCCGCATGCGGGCGCTTCAATTGCGCGGATCGCTGGCCCTCGACGTCAATCGCCTCGTTCACGTTCATGCGCGATTCCCCGGCCAGATCATTCATCTCGAATCGGTGATGGAAGAGGCCGTGGCCGGGTCTCCTACCGCGCCGCGCGTGACGCGCACCTTGAACTTCATGGATCAGGTCACAAAAGGACAAAAGCTGGCGCAGATCTGGAGCAAGGATCTGGGCGAGAAAAAGAGCGAGCTGGTCGATGCGATGGTGCACCTGCGAATCGACCAGTTGAACCTGAAGTACCAGGAGGATTTGTTGCGCAAAGGGGCGACGACCGAGAAAGCGGTGCGCGAAGGGCAGCGAAACGTGCAGGTTCGTGAAATCGCCGTCGCCAAGGCCGAGCGCACTTTGCGTTCGTGGAGCCTGACCGACGAAGAGATTCAGAACGTCAAGGCCGAGGCCGAGCGCATCGAAACGGCCGGTGTGTGGGATATGGAACAGGACGAAAAATGGGCCAGCGTCGAGGTGGTTTCGCCCATCGGCGGAACGATCGTCGAAAAGAATGTCGTCGAGGGAGACCTCGTGAACGCCGATTCTGACCTGTTCAAGGTCGCCGATCTCAGTGTTCTGAGTGCCTGGGCGCGTATCTACGAAGAAGACATTCCCCTCTTGCACAGTCTGCCGAAACCGCAGACGTGGACGCTGCGATTGAATTCGAATCCGCATGCGTTGCCGATCGTGGGGACGATCGACCGGGCAGGTGAAATCATCGACCCCAACGAGCACATGGCGCTCTTGGCGGGCCTGGTGCAGAACCCGAATGGCGAGCTGCATGCCGGGCAGTTTATCACGGCGATTATCGATTTGCCTCCTGAGCCTGACGTCGTCGAAATTCCCACGCGGGGGCTCGTTGAAGATGGCGAAGAAAGCATCGTCTTCGTGAAGACTGATCCGCAGGTGAACCGTTTCACGATTCGCCGGGTTTCGGTCGTCCGCAGGAATTTCGACGTGGTTTACATCCGCAGCAAGCTGACCGACGAGCAACGCAGCCGGGGGCTCGAAGAACTGCACGAGGGAGAAACCGTCGTGGCAGCGGGCGCTTTGGAACTTAAGGCCGCGCTGCAGGAAAAACAATCTTCGAGTGGCGCGGCCGGAGCAAGCCACTAATCATGGTCAGTCGCCTTCTTCACTGGGCTCTCGATAACGTGCTGGTGGTTCTGCTGGCCGCCGTTTCACTGGCGTTTACCGGCGGGTACGCCTTCAATCACGTCAATGTCGAGGCTTATCCTGACCCGGCGCCGGCGGTGGTCGAAGTCATCGCCCAGTATCCCGGGCGTTCGGCCGAAGATATGGAACGGCTGGTGACGATTCCGCTGGAAGTCGCTCTGGCCGGAATGCCGGGGCTGAAATACACCCGCACCAAGTCGCTGTTCGGCCTGACGCACATCAATAATCAGTTTGAGTATGGCATCGAATACCTGAGCGCGCGGCAGGAAGTCATCAACCGCCTGGCGGTGGCCGAGCTGCCCGATGGAATTACGCCGCAGATTTCTCCGCGGTCGCCCATCGGCGAGATTCTGCGGTACGTCGTGACCGGCCCCAAAGACGCCTTCGGCAACGATCTGTATTCGCTCAACGATCTGCGCTCATTGCAAGAGTGGTCGCTCGAGAGGACGTTTCGCCGCATCCCGGGAATTGCCGATGTCACCAGCTTCGGCGGTACGGTCAAACGTTACGAGATACAACCCGATCCCGATCGCATGAAACGGTATGGCATCACATTGGCGCAATTGACCCAGGCGATCGCCGAGAGCAACGCCAACGTCGGGGGCGATTATCTGGTTCAGGGAGAAACAGCGGCGGTGGTGCGCGGCGTGGGGCTGCTGGGGCGGGGGCGCGATGCCATGCAGAAGATTCTGAGCATGACCGATCCCGTAGAAGCCCGAGACTACCTGCGCTCAGAAGAGCAGCGCCGGCTGCGGCAGATCCGGCAGATTGTCATTTCGAGCACCAACAACAACCCGGTGCGAATCGATGATATTGTCGAGGGAGGACCGCTTGCCATCGGCGAACAGCGCTCGGCGCAGGGGGTGGTCGTCAGCAATCAGACGCGGCTGGGCAAAGTCTCGCTCAGCCGGCCGCTCAGCCATCAAGACGGCGAGCCGGTGCTCGACAAAAAGACGAACGAGCGGGTGTGGATCGATGCCGACGAAACCGTGCAGGGGCTGGCGCTGCTGCGGAAAGGAGCCGATTCGCTCCCCACGTTGAAGCTCTTGAAGGAAAAAATCGACGAATTGAACAATACTCCGGGGCGGCTCCCTCCGGGAGTCAGAATCGAGCCCTTTTACGACCGCACCGATCTCATCAACACCACCACCGAAACGGTTCACGAGAATCTGGTCGTGGGGCTGGTGCTGGT
>JAYTRB010000523.1:0-2292 GCA_043746425.1 Planctomycetia bacterium | reverse complement strand
AGCTCGACCGCCGCGCCGCGCGACGCTGCGCGAAATAGGCGCGCCGTCGCGGCCCACCGTGTTCCGTCGCCGTGCCAGGCCGTTGGTTCTCATGGCGCCCCTCGCGGTAACTGCCGACGGTCGCGCTCGCGGGTGTCGGCGGTCGCCTACTGACTTGCCGACCCTTCCCTCGCCGCCGGCCCCGGCGCCGGCCGGCGAAAATGCCCACCTGCTGTTTACAGGACGGATACGCGCAATCAAAGATCTTGGCCTTTCATACCGTCGCAACGGGAAATTATGATGGGTCGCCCTTCAAGCCTACAGGCCAGACGGTCAAACAGCTTCCGGAAGGATGCAGCGCCGCATGACCAGGCATCGTTCAGAGGCCGACCATCGAGCAGATCAGTTCCTGAAATTCTTTCGTTCAGTCGCGTTTTCATTTGACAGGCTGGGCTCCGGCGGGTTTAATACAGAAGTGGGCATTGCTGAATGCGTGTCCACTGATTGTCGTTTTGAGCAAGTTCTTTGAATGCCTTTGTTCCGACCGGGTCGGGCCACTCACCGGCGAGTGAATTCGCCGGGTTCCTGCTTGCCACGATGAACGCTGCGGTATTCGCCGTTCTGTGGAGGTTTGCCTCTTTCTGGCAGCACCTCGCGCGGTTGCGCTGTACAGATCTTCCACGGCCTGGGGCGCCTCCTTCCGATCGCCGGGCACACGGCAGGTTTCGATACGGTGCTGTGCGGCCCGCAGGGGCGCGCTTCCCATGCGGGCAGTTCAATCTCATTCATGGCGCGGGGGCTTATCCGCCTGTTGAAAACGGGGGGCAGGCACCTCACAGCACCTCAATTCTCCGAGATTCTCGACTGTCGTGCCGAGCCATTCCCCGTTTTTCAGCAGGTTATTTTTCCATCCGCCTCGCCTTCGCGAGAATTCAGGAGCGATTGCATGAACAAACCGCAGATCGACGAAGTGAAAGAACTCATGGCGATGTACAATTCGGCGTGTGAAGAACCGCCGCTCGAACCACCGGATGCAGATCAGCCGCCGAAATCGGGAGATGACGACGCGGCCGATGCGGATAAGGCGCATCGCGGCGACTCTGCGAAGGGTCAGTGGGAACCGAAACTGCTTTTTGGTCGGCAGTTTCGCAATCGGTCGAACCTCGGCGAGGGAGAGATTCCCAGGCAATTGTGCCCACGGCCCGAGAGAGTCCATGTCGACTCGCTGGTGATTGAACGCTTGAGCGACGTCGAATCGTTGCCTTTGAACTGGCTTTGGCCAGGCCGAATTCCGCGCGGTCGGCTGACGCTGCTGGCTGGCGATCCGGGAATTGGTAAGTCGCTGGTGGCGCTCGATCTGGCCGCGCGCGTCTCGCGCGGCGGTCGGTGGCCAGATGAGAGTCGGACCGCGGACCGGCCGCCCGGTAATCATCCCAAGGAAGACGAGTGCCCCGGGGAGAATTGTCCCGATGCGAAGCGGCCGGAGGAGGAAGGCCGGGCACGCCAGCCGGCGAACGTGCTCGTGTTCTCGATGGAGGACGATCTGCGCGACACGATTCGCCCGCGCCTGTTGCGCGCCCATGCCGACCCCGAGCGGGCCTTCGTCGCCGAAGGGGTTTACAACCCGGCCCCCTTCCGCGACTTACGAGTGAGACGTCGCTTTCGATTTCCCAACGACATCGGCAGCCTGTCGCTAGCCATCACAGAATTGTGGCCTTTGCATCTGATTGTGTTCGATCCGATCACTGCGTACTGCGGTTCGAGCGATGGCAGCGCGGTCGGTCTGGTGCATTCGATACTGGCGGAACTCATCGACCTGGCGGCGAAAACTGATGTCGCCATCATCGGCACCACCCACCTGCGTAAAGGCTCGATCGAAAAGGCGATTCACCGGGCGGCGGGGAGTCTGGATTTCACCACCGCGGCCCGCGCAGTGTGGATGATCTCACGCGATGCCGACGACCCGGCGCGGCGGATCATGACTCCCGCCAAGATGAATCTGGCCCCCCACATTGAGGGGCTGGCGTTTCGGATCGACGGCAATGAAGGAGTCGTGTGGGACGAAAAGGCCATCCCGATGACGGCCGATCGAATGTTCGAGGCCGAGACTTTTGGGAAGAAGGTCGCGGCGGCCAAACAATGGCTGAGCAGTGTTCTGGCCGAGGGGACGCAACCGGCACGGGCCATTCTGCAACTGGCGCGGGAGTACGGGTTTTTGCACGCGACGGTGCAGCGCGCGCGGGAGGAACTCGAGATTATCGTGCGCCGGACGGGATTCGGAGCCGGAAGCCGGTCAACCTGGACGCTCCCGGA
>JAYTRB010000522.1:0-6094 GCA_043746425.1 Planctomycetia bacterium | reverse complement strand
TAGATCCGTTCAGACTTGTCTGGCAGCATCGCCACCAGCACAAAATCCTTCTTGTCGGGGTTCCAGGTGACAAGCCCACTCGCCAGCTGCTTGCCTCCTTCGACCGAGTATCGCAGGCCGACATGCTCTTTTTTTATCTCCCACACCCAGTCGGCCGTCTCCGACCATGTCCCTTTCGTTGAGCCGCGAACGGGCTGACCCACCCCCTTCCAGCCCCCAATCAGCGGATTCAACTCGCCCAGCGCCTCTTGAATCGCCACGCGTGATTCTTTGGTGAGACGGTCGCCATTGCGATCGTTCTTTTTCGCGTTGTCGCTGGCGAGCACAACGAGCGTGACCGAGAGACCAAGCAGCCCAAGAAAAGCAGACTTCCAAAACTGAAGCATGGCGACAACCTCGCGGCACGTTCTGGCAGATAAAGACAATCTGACTGAAATTATATGTTGCGGCTTGTGTCGCCGGAAGTGATGCTGGCGACCGTGACAGAAATGCAAGCCTCCCTCGCACCAGGGGCTAACAGCCTGTTGAAAAACGGGGACAGGCACCTCACAGCAACTCAATTCTCCGCGATTTTCGACTGTTGTTGAGCCAGTCCCCGTTTTTCAACAGGCTCCTAACCCCGCGTCAGTTTCTTAAATCGCTCTTGCAGGTCGCGGGTGATGGGGCCCGGTTTGCCGTCGCCGATTTGCCGGCCGTCAAGACTCGATACGGGAACCACCTCAGCGGCCGTGCCGGTCAGGAAGCATTCGTCGGCGATGTACAGATCGTGCCGAAGAAGCGTCGTCTCGAAAACCGGAATCTTTGCCTCGCGAGCCAGTCGAATCACGGCATTGCGGGTGATGCCTTCCAAAATTCCGGCATCAACGGGCGGAGTCTTCAAGACGCCCTTGTAGATGATGAAAATGTTGTCTCCCGTACACTCGGCGACCTCTCCCTTATGGTTGAGCATCAGGGCTTCGAGGCAGCCCGCGTCGATCCCTTCGATCTTGGCCAGGATATTGTTGAGGTAATTGAGCGATTTGATCCGTGCGCTCAGGGCCTGCGGATGATTGCGCAGGGTGCTGGCCGTGATCAGTTTCATGCCCTCGCGGTACGTTTCGGGCGGGTACAAAGCGATCGTGTCGGCGATGATGACAATCTGCGGATCGGTGGTCTTCCGCGGGTCGAGCCCCAGCGAGCCTGCGCCACGCGATACCACCAGCCGCACGTAGCCGTCTGACAAGCCATTGGCGGCGACAGTGTCGTTGACGGCGGCCGCCAGATCGGCTTTGGCCATCGGAATCTCAAGCCGAATCGCCCGCGCGCTCTCGTACAACCGGTCGAGGTGCTCATCGAGCAGAAAGACTTTGGCAGAGTAAACACGAATTCCCTCGAACACCCCGTCGCCGTACAGGAATCCGTGATCGTAGACGCTGACCTTTGCCTGGTCTTTGTCGACCAGCTTTCCCGAGATATAGACCTGGGTCATGGTGGTTCCTGTGGATGCACATTGCGCCCGCTGCGGGGGTGTTTGATTCTCGTTGCGCTTTCAGACGGCGACCGACCGCCCGGTCTGAAGCCGCGACGATGAACGTCAGGCGGCCTCGCCCCACGCCTCGAGTCGGCCTTCGGCCAGCCGCACGACACGATGCGCCTGCTGGGCGATCGATTCGTCGTGCGTCACCATGATGATAGTGAGGTCGTTCTTGCTGTTCAAGGAGCGGAGCAACTCCATGATCTCGGCCCCAGTCTGGGCATCGAGGTTGCCGGTCGGCTCATCGGCCAGCAGCACTTCGGGACTTCCCATCAGCGCCCGGGCGATGGCGGCACGCTGCATTTCACCTCCCGAAAGCTCAGAGGGGCGGTGCGTCAAACGGTGGCCCAGCCCCACATGCTCTAGCAATTCGCGGGCCTGCTCCTGAAAAGCGCGGCGACTCTTCCAATATGTCCAGACCGAATGCCGAATCATCAACGGCGTGAGCACATTTTCGAGCACGTTCAGTTCCGGAAGCAGGTGGTAGAACTGAAAGATGAAGCCGAAGACGCGATTACGAAGTTCGTCGCGCGAGCGGGGGGGCAGATCGTCGATGCGCTGTCCGTACAGAGCCACTTCCCCCACATCGGGACCATCGAGCAGTCCCATCAGATGCAGAAGCGTGCTCTTTCCTGAACCCGACTGGCCGACAATCGACACGAATTCTCCGCGGTGAACGTCAATGTCGACGCCGCGCAATACGGGAATCTTGTGCTCGCCCTTGCGATACGATTTCTCGACGGCGACGGCGGCAATGTGCGTCTGAGGCATCTTGATGGTCTCGATCATGGAACAGTTTCCAGAAGAGTATAGTCGATATGACTCATTCATGCCTCAATGCCTGCACGGGGTGCAACAGGGCCGCCCGGCGGGCGGGCAGGATGCTCGCCAGAATGGCGATGGCCACCGCCCCCAGGGCCACCGAGACGACCGTCATGGCATGCACCCGGGTTGGGATGCTGGGAAAGTAATAAATCGTCTCATCGAACACCTTTCGCCCCGTCACGTACGTCAACCATTTCTCAATTTCGTTGATGTACCGCACGAAGAGCAGACCCACGACGACCCCCACGCCACTCCCCACCATTCCCAGCGACAGGCCGTACGACACAAAAATCGACATCACCCCGCGAGAACTGGCTCCCAGCGATTTAAGAATTCCGATGTCGCGCGTTTTCTCGACGACGATCATGAAAAAGATCGCCAGGATTCCGAAGCCCGCCACGGCGATGATCATGAACAGCAGCACATTCAGAATCGTCGACTCGACGTCGACCGCTGCCAGAAGTGGCCCCTGTTTTTGTTCCCAGGTACGCACCTGGTACACATTGGGCGGAAAGGCCGATCGCAGCCGCTCGGTCACGACCTTGGCATCGTCGAAGTTCTTGAGCTTGATCTGAATCGTTGTGATCGAGCGGACGCCGTTCGGGTCGTCAAGGGGGACGATCATCCCGCGAACTTTCTGCAGTTCTTCGAGATTGCAGAACACCAGGTTTGAGTCATATTCGCTCATCCCGCTCTTGAAAATATCGACCACGGTGGCATTGAAGTGTCTGGGTTCGGGAGGCCGGCCGACACTCACCGTACTGAGCTTCACGTCGTCACCCGGCTGCACCATCTTAATTGTCTTAACCGTTTTTGTTTCCTTGTCTTCAACCTGGAAACTGACGAGCTGGGCGCCGATATAGATTCGGGCCGGCAGCGGCGTCGCCGGATCGACATTTTCGGCCGTTGCTTCGTCATCGAGCAGCCGCGCCATCAGTCCGCCGTCGTCGCGATTGCCCCCCTTCGCGTCGAGCCCTCTTGCGCGTGCATCATGCTCATTGGCATCGATCTCGCGATACAGGCGACGATTGTGCATGCGATCGCGGCGGTAATCGAGGTAGGCCGGAAGCAGCTCCCAGTTCGGCGTGTCGCCCGCTTTTCGGGGTGCGGCCTGAACCACCCGCCCCGTTTCATCCACGATGGGCTTGTAGCTTTCCAGGTCGGTGGCCAGCGTGCCGACCTGCGACTTGCTTTCGGGCTCGATCCCAATAATCGTGACTGGTCGTGTGTAATACTGTCCTTCGCCAGCCCACTTGAAGCTCAGCATGCCGTAGACTTCGACGGTGGGGCTCATGGCTTCAATAAACTCGCCGGCCTGCTCGCGGATGATCTGCATCTGTCGTTCAGGATCAGGAGTGCCGTCCATGCTGACGGCTTCGAGAACCATGTCAGCCAGAATCCCGTGAATGCGGCTGCGCATCTCGCTGCTGAAGCCGGCCATGACGCTGTTGACGACGATCATGGTGGCGACGCCGAGCATCACGCTGATGATGCTGGCCAGCGCGATGTAGCGTGTTCGCAAATACCGGGTGCAGAGCAGGAATTTGTACATAAGCCAGTCCTTGGCAGGTGGTTAAACCCGAAAACCAAAATCCGAATGTCCCGCGAAATCCGAGACCTGAAATTCAAACGTGCCTGTCGAACAGTTGTCGATACGAGACCAAAAAACGGCGATTGAAAAACCCTTTCAAGGCAAGCTCAAGGGCATGGCTGGTGTGGCTGCTAATTCTCGCTCGTGTCTTCTTCGGTTTCCGCCGTGCCGGTGGGCTTTTCATGCCGCAACAGCGGGAAATAAATGACGTCGCGGATGCTGTGACTGTTGGTCAGAAGCATCACCAGGCGATCAATACCGATTCCCAGTCCCCCTGCCGGGGGCATGCCGACTTTCAGCGCCCGCACAAAGTCATGGTCCATCTTGGCCATGCTGTCGTCTTCTGACAGCCCCGAAAGCTGCGTTCGAAACAGCTCTTCCTGCAATCGCGGATCGTTCAACTCGGTGTACGCGTTCGCCAGTTCCATGCCGTCGATGAACAGTTCGAAGCGCTCGGCAATTTCAGGCTCGCCGCGCTTGCGCTTTGTCAGCGGGCACATCGCGGCGGGGTAATCAATCACAAATACCGGCCCGGCGAGGTGCCGTTCCACCAGTTCTTCAAAGACGTCGTTAACAATCACGTCGGGATGCTTGCCGGCCGTCTGGATATTGTGTTTTTGCGCCACGGCGGCAACCGCCGCTGTGTCACGCAGATCGCAGTGCGCATGTTCGCGGAAGAGGTCTGCATATTTGCGGCGCGGCCAGCGAGGGGTGTAATCGACCAGCTTGTCGCCCCATGGGCGAATCAACGAATCGGCGGGCGTATGACCTTCGCCCCCGGAGATTCCCGCAGCGTGCCCGGCTGCCCCGCCCGGGCCACCTGCATTCCCGGCACCCGCAGAAATCGCCTGGATGGCATTGACGAAAATCGCCTCGGTCAGTTCCATCATCGTTTCGTAATCGCCGTACGCCTGGTACAGCTCGATCATGGTGAATTCGGGGTTGTGCGTGCTGTCGACACCCTCGTTACGGAAGACCCGGCCGATCTCGTACACCCGTTCGACCCCGCCGACCATCAGCCGCTTGAGGTGCAGCTCCAGCGCGATGCGCAGATAGAGTGGCATGTCGAGCGTATTGTGGTGCGTGGTGAAGGGGCGTGCGGCGGCGCCGCCGGCGATGGCGTGCAGGACGGGAGTCTCGGCTTCGACGAATCCCCGGGTGCGAAGCGTCTGACGGACTGAGTCGATGATTTTGCCGCGCTGCAGCATGCGCTCGAGGACGCCGTCGTTGTAAATCAGATCGATGTACCGCTGGCGCAGCAGCAGCTCGATGTCTTTGGCTCCGTGGAATTTCTCGGGGGGCTGGGCGAGCGATTTGGTAAGAAACGTGACGTTCGCTACGCCAATCGTTTTTTCTCCGGAGTTTGAGACCTTGAGATGGCCGTCGACGCCAATCAGATCGCCCAGATCGAGCAGCTCAATGAGCTTCCATTGCTCTTCCGAGAAATCAGCCTTCGAGCACATCAACTGAATGCGGCCGGTCCAGTCTTGAAGATGGAAGAACTTGAGCTTCCCTTTGTTGTTGCGGAGCATGATTCGCCCCGCGACGCGAATGGTCGGGCCGGCCTGTCCCGACTCGCTGGGGCACAGTTCGCGCGCCTCGCCAATCGGCCGATGGCCGTCGAACCTCTGGCCCCACGGATCGATCCCCAGGGCCTCGATGGCCTGGAGTTTTTCAAGTCGGGCAATTTCAAAGCGGTCCGGTTCGAGCATCGTCAATTGATCAATGAAAAAGGCGAATTGTAGCTGTCAGCCAACCGTTGACGGGCAAGGCGCACGCGATCCCGCCGCAAGTTGGACCTTCCAAGACCGCAAACTATCCATCTTCCCTGTCCTTTGGTCAAGGCCAACCGATGCCGGCGTTTTGCCCGGTCAATCGGTGTGGATGAGAGCGCCTGGACTCTCCCACCCGGCTTGATGTCGGAATCGGGCCGAAGTCGGCGGATTCCCCCCATTCCCACACGCTGTTTCCTCCTGATCCCTACGCCCCAGCATTTTCAACGCCCCAGGATTTTCAATTCAACACAAGCAGCCAGTTGAAAAACGGGGACTGGCTCCGAACAACAATCGAAAATCACGCAGAATTGAGTTGCTGTGAGGTGCCTGTCCCCCGTTTTTCACCCCGTTTTTCAACCGGCTGCAAGACGTGTCCGCTCAATTCCATAC
>JAYTRB010000521.1:0-15441 GCA_043746425.1 Planctomycetia bacterium | reverse complement strand
GCCGTACTCGACACACTGCCCATCCGCGACTACCGATCGGGTCTGGCCGAGGTTGTCAAATATGGGGTCATTCTCGATGAGCCGTTTTTCGAGTATCTTGAAACCAATGTGGCCGGGCTCAATCTCCGGGCGCCCGACGTCCTACGCTACGTCGTGGCGCGCAGTTGCCGGCTGAAAGCCGATGTCGTCGAAAAAGACGAATTCGAGCGCACGGGACTGCGCGCTGTCCTCAACTACGGTCACACCTTCGCCCACGCCTTCGAGGCGCTGTGCGGCTATGGCGAATTGCTGCACGGCGAGGCAGTGGCGATCGGCATGGTTTACGCCAGCCGATTGGCCGAAAGGCTGGGACGCATCAACAGCGCCACGACGATGCGCCAGACGGCCCTATTAGAGACCCTGGGGTTGCCCACTCAATTGCCTTCGGGCGCATCTTTGAAAACAGACGACATTCTCGATCGGATGCGGCTCGATAAAAAGACGGTTTCCGGCAGACTGCGATTCGTGCTGCCAAGCCGCCTGGGGCATGTCGCACTGGTCGACGACGTCGCCGAGAGTGATGTACGGGCAGTCGTCGACGCCCTTTGTCGTCCAGGCGTTTGACCCGCACAGGCTCGCAAACCTGCGCCGCGATGTGCGTTTACCAGGCACGACCTTCCAGCTCCAGAACGCCCTCATCGATCAACTTCTGGGCCTTGCTCGCGATGACAGTCCGCAATTTTTCCTCTTTCAGTCCGAGTCCGTCGCGGGGTAATTCGGCCAAAATCCGCACGGCGTAACTGGGGCGCCGCTGCTGTTCGATGAGAATCTGCGCCAGGCGCAAGCGTACCGGAATCACCCGCTTCTGAAAACGTCGCAGATAATCTTCAAGAAACAGAACGGCCTCATGCCAATGCTTCTCGCCGCAGAGCAACTCGGCAAGCTGCAAAAGCTCTTTTTCAGGAAGCTCCCAGCTCTGGCAAATGTGAACCGTCTTATGATAAAGCGCCAGCGCGGCTGTTCCCTTACCTGCGCCAAGCAGGCGGCGCATTGGTTGCAGGGCCTGCTCACGGCGCTGGGCGAGTGAAAGCACTCCATCGCCCTCTGATTCGAGTTCCAATTCGTCGGCATCGATTGATTGGCGGCGGCCCACCGAATCGCTGCCCGACCCGCGAACATTTTTGCCAGCGATTACTGAAAGGAGGTCCCACCCTTCGCAGTCGACGAGGTTCATTTTCAGCATCATGAGAGCCACGCCCGTTCCCAGAACCGCGCCCATGGCATGGAACAACTCGCTCGATACCGAAAACCCCGAGAATACAACCCAAACCACTTCTTCAACAATGTACAGCAGGGCCAGCCATAAGATGCGAATTTCAAACACAAATGGCCGGAAGAAGAAAAACCACCCCAGGCAGCTCATTTCATTTTCTGGAGCCCACACGAGCGCCATCGCCATTAGGCCGAAGATGATGGCCGACGCCCCGCACGACGAACCCTCGGTAAACCAGAATGTCATCGACTGTTCGGCAAAGTTCTGCACGATTCCCAGGCCGAGATACAAGAGCAGAAAGCGCCACCAGCCCAGCTTCCCCTCGACAACCAGGCCGAACGCCCAGAGGAAGATCATATTGCCAATAAGGTGGACGATATTCTGATGAATGAATGCCGAGGTGACCCACTGCAGCGGGTGCAAACCATGCCCATAGACAAGCAGCCAGCTGTTGATCGCCTCGCCTTCAAATGCGCCGGTCGTCATTAACCCCGCCAGAACGGCGGTATTCGTCACGATCAGGCCCAGAGTTGCCCAGGGAAAGTAGTAAAGGGGGGCGTCGGTGTTCCAGGGAATAATCATGGCGCTTGCGGCAACAGACTGTTGAACGAAAAAGAGACTTAACTCGCAAGAGAGAGCGGCCGATGCCTGCTCTGCGAACGGCGGTCACCAGGCGCGGCCTTCCAGTTCCATGACGCCGTCATCGACCATTTTCTGGGCTTTCTGCTCCAATGCGTTCCGCAGCTTTTCCTCTTTTTCGCCGAGGCCTTCACGCGGTACTTCGCTGAGGATGCGCTGGGCGTAACTGGGGCGCTGCTGCTGCTCGATCAGCACCTTGGCCAGGCGCAGTCGCACGGGGATTGCTCGCTTTTGAAAACGGCTCAGGTAGTCCTCCAGCATCGGGACCGCCGCATTCCACAGCTTCTCGTTGAGGAGTTGCTCGGCGAACTCCAGCAGATCCTTTTCAGGAAGATCCCAATGTTCGCAAACGTGAACCGTCTTATGATACAAGGCCAGTGCCGCGTTTGTCTTCTGGCCCGCCAGCAGCTGTCGCATAACGTCGAGGGCCTGCATGCGTCGTTGTTCGACCGTCAGAACGGGTTCGTCTGCCGTTTCGGGCTCAGTTTCGCTCGTGGTAGCAGGGCGCAGTATCTTGCCGGCCAGCCCGGAGACCTTATTCCACCATTCAGAACTTGCGGAGTTTTTTTCGGCCATGGGGCGCACGTGCAGACTTTTAAATCTCTTCATGCCGAAAATGGGCGTTTTGAACGGGCACCACGCACTGCAAAACGTTAAGCAGCACCTGCGCCGGAGAGCCCATCGCGTCGACGTCGGCAATCAGTTTCGGCGGATAATAATCGAGCACAGGTTTGGTCTCGTGTTCGTACACCTGGAAGCGCTTGCGAATGATCTCTTCGTGAGCGTCATCGACTCGGTTTTCGCGAATTGCACGGCGGCGAATGCGATGCACCATCGACTCGGTGTCGGAGCAACGCAAATGCACGATCTTCAAAACCTCGATGTGCTCTTCGACAATTTCGGCCTGCCGGCGATTTCGCGGGATGCCGTCGAGAATCAAGAGGTCTTCATGCGGTTTAAACAGCGACAGAATGGTGAGCGCGTTCAGATTTCGGTTCCAGATGCGAATCGTGGTCTCATCTGGAACAAGCATTCCCTGCGAGCTGTATTGATAAACCTCTCGACCATCAGGAGAATTAATATCAAGCGAGCGAAAGACGTCGCCGACCGAAAGATGAAAGAACCCGGGAATCTGCCCCAGGATGCGGCCTTGCGTTCCCTTGCCCACCCCAGGGGCCCCGAACAGCAAAACCGTATGATAGCGCGGTGATGACATACTGATTCCCTTATTAAGCTGGCTCTTCATGGCCGGCGGTTCTGCCGAACTGGCAATCGTCTATGGTAAACATCGCACTCCGCCGCCACAACCGCGAGGGAATGGCATCGCTACGAATTATTCGCTTCCCGACCGAATATGCCGCGCTTCCCGCCATTTCAGTGTGCAGCGAGCCTCTTGAACAGCGCGGGGCGACCCTCTATATTACGGGAGTTCGATTTCCGTTCACTCCGCGAAGACAGTCTGAGTTGGAATACACGATGTCGAACCGCGGGTGAAGCGGAAACGCGCGGGGTTGCTGAATCACGTCCTTAATCCGCACGAATCGGTGTCATTTGCGATTAAGTTCGTTCTTGTTTCCTGTCGAAGTTCGGACGGGAATCCCACGCGGCGCACTCTTGATTTCCAATCCTTTTGATTTCGTCATTTAGCGCCGATTCGCTGCGCGATCGCTGACGAAATCCTTCCTTTGGCGGCCTTCGGTATGGGACTATTCGACAAGCTGAAGAAGGGTCTGCAAAAGACCAAAGATTTGTTGCGAACCGACGTTCGTGACCTGTTCAAATCGGGAGAAATCCTTTCTGAGATCAAGCTTCAGGATTTTTATGGCCGATTGATCGCAACCGATATGGGAGTCGTTTCCGCGACAGCCATTCTGGATGAACTCAAAGAGAAGCATCTCGGGCGGACGGTCGTCATCGACGAAATCTGGGGTACGATTCGTGCGAAGCTGAAATCGCTGCTGAAAGGTGGGCAGGACCGACTGTGGGACGTGAATCTGCCTTTATCGCCGCTCACTTTCGCACCGCAAGGCGTGACGGTCATACTAGTCGCCGGAGTTAACGGCGCAGGTAAGACGACCTCAATCGCCAAGCTGGCGAATCTGCTCAAAAAAAGCGGAAAGTCGGTCGTTCTGGCAGCGGGAGATACCTTTCGGGCTGCCGCAGTCGAGCAATTGACGCTCTGGAGCCAAAGGCTCGGTTGCGAAATCGTCACCAAGCCCAATGCATCTGACCCGGCCGCCGTCGCCTATGCCGGGTGCATGAAGGCGCTTGAAATAAACGCCGACGTGCTCATTGTCGACACGGCCGGCCGATTGCAGACACAGCAGAACCTGATGAAACAGCTTTCAAAGATTCAGCGCGTGATCGGAGATAAAATTCCCGGGGCGCCCCACGAAGTGCTTCTCGTTCTGGATGCCACGACCGGCCAGAACGGAGTCAGCCAGGCGCAAAACTTTTCGCAGGCCGTTTCGTGTTCGGGACTTATTCTGGCAAAGCTCGACGGCACAGCCAAAGGGGGAATCGTTCTGGCGATTCGCCAGATGATGAACCTGCCGGTTAAGTACGTCGGTGTCGGTGAACAGGTCGACGATCTCGAATTGTTCGACCCCGATGGCTTTGTCGACGCACTATTTGATGCTTGAACCTATTTGATGCTTGAACCGACCCTGTACAGCCTCGATGGTCATTCCACCCGCTGAGATTCGAATCGGCAAGTCAGCCGCTCATTTCGACAATTCCGCGTTTTCAATGTCACGCACAACCACCAGTTCATGCGTCACTTCATTGAACATGTACCTTCCCTTGTAGGGCAATACAGGCAGCCGGATATTATTCGCCTTGATGATCTTTTCCATAAATTCTTCGTATGTCGGATAATGCCCTGAATCGGCGTTGAATAATTCGACGTCACCCTTAACTTTGGAAATAGCAGCCGACGCGACAAGCGGGCCATAAGCCGACAGCGGGGCCGAGAGGGGGTCGGTGGCATGAATTTTCTGATCGTCAACCACTTGATTGGCCGCGTTCGGGTCGAACTTGCCGATTTCTTGCGTCGTCTTCTTGAAAATGCTTTCGCCCGAGTTGTTCTCGGCAGCAGGTTTTTTTTCATCTGTCGCGGGCTTGCTCTTCGCATCAACGCAACCGACAACAAGCGCAACGCCGAGAAACAAAACCATGTGTGACAGTCTGGACATACAGCACCCTCTTTTTCAGTGAATACCCTTCGCCCAGCCTGCGGCCAAAGCCAAAACGAATTTACCCAGTAGGTGACGCCGCCAGCACGTCGCGTGCAAGTGCTAGTCTATCCGCCCGTCGATCAACTCGGCAATGCGGTCGGCCGACAAATCGCGCAGCGACCGGACGATCAATCGCGCGGCCGTCACGCTGGCTTCAGTGTGCCCAGTGCTTAACAGCGCAATGCTGATCATGCCTGCCGAATTTGCCGCCGCAATGCCGACGGGCGCGTCTTCGATGACGGCGCACTTCTCGGGGGAAACTCCCAGCTTGGCGGCCGCTACCAGAAAGACCTGCGGGTCTGGCTTACCACGTGCGACATCTTTACCGGTGACGAGGACGTCAAAATACCGCTCGGCGGCGAGTCGCTCAACCGCCAGCGCAACGTTTTCAGGGGGCCCCGAGGAACCGACGGCCAGGCGAAACCCGGCACTGTGCAGATCCTGGATCAGTTCGGCTGCCCCGTCCATCCTGGGGAATGCGCGCGATACGATTTCCCGATAAAGGCCTTCTTTGCGGTGGTCGAACTGGGCGATCTGTTCGGGAGAGAGGCTATCGGCGCCCCAGTGTTCGGCGATGATTTCGCGGCTCGTCCGGCCAAATGTCGAGGCAAACTGCTCCTCGGTCAGTCCCTTTCCCAGTTCGCCGGCCATGAATTGCCAGCTTTTCAAGTGGGCATCATACGAATCGACCAGGACTCCATCCATGTCGAAAATGACGGCGCGCGGGTTTTGTGGCATCGACACGTGAACCTCAATCGAAGAGAGCTGTCATTTAAGGGTGGATGAAATCATTGCTGGGCTTGCCTGTTCGCGCTGCCACGATTGACGGCAGCCTTCATAGGAATGTATAGCAGGTCATCGGGCGCCCCGCGAGAAACGGACGCTTGGGCTCGATCTTTCAGGACGGGCTTCGCTTGATTCATTCTGAGCGAGCAGGAATGCACCAGGTTGGTTCTATCAATTAACAAACAGAAGGCTTTCATGACCCCCCGCATTTACAATTTTTCCGCCGGCCCGGCGGTTCTACCCGTCGAGGTGCTGGAAGAAGCCCGTGAAAACCTGTTGAGTCTGGGGAACTCAGGGATCGGAATTCTGGAACATTCGCACCGCGGTAAATCGTATCTGGCAGTGCATGAAGAGGCCGAGGCTCTCTGCCGCGAACTGGCTGGCATTCCGAACGAATATGACGTCCTATTTCTGCAAGGGGGCGCATCCCTGCAATTCTCGATGGTTCCCATGAATCTTCTGAGTCCGTCAGCGACAGCAGATTATCTCGTGACAGGCGCCTGGTCGCAAAAGGCGGTCGTTGAAGCACGCCGTTGCGCGACCGTTAACATTGCGTGTTCCAGTGAAGACCGCAACTTCTGCTACATTCCGCAGAGCTGTGTATTCAGCGAACGACCGGCGTATGTACATTTCACCTCGAACAATACGATTTTCGGGACGCAGTTCGCAGCCGAGCCCCAAGTCCCTGCCGGCGTTCCCCTTGTCTGCGACGCCAGCAGCGACATCTTCAGCCGGCCGCTCCCGATCGACCGATACGCCCTCATCTACGCCGGCGCCCAGAAAAACCTCGGCCCTTCTGGCGTGACATTGGTCATCATTCGCAAAGAACTGGTTGATCATGCTCCGACGGAACTGGCGACCATGCTCCAGTACCGCACCTATGCCGCCGACCATTCGCTGTACAACACCCCCCCCACCTTCGGCATCTACATCGTGGGACTGGTGTTCAAATGGATCAAGAAGCAGGGAGGGCTGTCGGCCGTCGAGAAAATCAATCGCGAAAAGGCGGGAAAATTGTACAACTTTCTCGACAAAAGCCAGCTTTTTCGCGCCACCGCCGATCGCGACAGCCGCTCATTAATGAACGTCACCTTCGTGACCGACAATGCGGCGAGCGACGAGAAATTCGTGGCCACAGCGAAAAAAGCAGGGCTGGACGGCCTGAAGGGCCATCGCAGCGTGGGCGGCATGCGGGCCAGTCTGTACAATGCCTTCCCGTCGGCGGGGGTCGATGCTCTGCTGGAAGTGATGCGCAATTTTGAGGCCCAGGGAGGCTGACCGAGGCCGGCGACGGCACTCACAGAGTGTCTGCTGCAATCAAACATGCCCGACGCCGAACCACACCCCGATCTCTCGCACGCCGACGTTGGCATTGTCCATGCAACAGCCATGGAGGTCGCTCCGTTTCTCGACCGCTGCGACCGAATCAGGAAATACGTCGGCGGCAACCTCGTCTTTCAGGGAGGCCTCTTCGGCGAGATTCGCGTTGCTCTGGCACAATCGGGAATGGGCCCGAAGCTGGCCAAGCGGGCCACCCAGGCGCTGATTGACGGTCACGCCCCCGCCTGGATCATCTCGGCAGGATTCTCGGGAGCCCTGCAACCCGACATGCAAGTCGGCGATATTGTCGTCGGCAACTCGATTGTCGATGCCGCCGGTGGTGAATTGGCGATCGACTTGCAGATGGCGGCCAATCCCAAGACCGGTCTGCATGTCGGCCGACTGCTCATGGTCGATCGACTGATTCCCACCATTGCCGAAAAGAAGGCATTGGCCGAGCGATATGCGGCCATCGCCGTCGACATGGAAAGTCTGGCCGTTGCTCAAGTTTGCCGCGACTCGAAAACCCGGTTCCTGGCGATACGGGTCATCAGTGACGATCTGGCGACCGACTTGCCGAAGGAGCTGCTTTCGGTCGTGGGCTCTTCGGGAACCGTTCGCCTGGGTGCAGTTGCCGCAGCGATCTTCAAGCGATTCGGCAGCGTCAAAGACTTGTGGAAACTGCGCGAGCAAGGCATCGGCGCCGCAGATCGCCTCGCAACGTTTCTTGAAGGGGTCGTCGAACAACTTCACAGTTGTCCATAGGGTGTCGATCACAACTCACACAGGAACTGCGAAATGCGTCCGTGGATACTCTCGGAAGTCAACTTTGGATACGTCAAAGACCATTCCGTCGACGTGGCCGTGCTGCCCATGGGGGCCACCGAACCGCACAATTTGCATTTGCCCTACGGCACCGACACCTACGAGTCGGTCGAAGTCGCCAGCCGGGCGTGCGAAGCGGCGTCTGGCCGCGGCGCCAGAGTTGTCATGCTGCCTCCGATTCCCTACGGAACAGAAACCAACCTGCGGGCCTTTCCCCTGGCTTTGAATCTGAACCCCAGCACACTGGCTCGGGTGATCGGCGATCTGGTCGCATCCCTCGAACACAGCGGAGTCCATAAGCTACTCATCCTGAATGGGCACGGCGGCAATGATTTCAAACCCCTGCTGCGCGAACTGTTTGGCAAGACACGCGTGCATCTGTTCTTATGCGACTGGTTTCGCGGCATCTCGGCCGATGTTCAGAAGCAGGTCTTTACCGATGCCGGCGATCACGCCGGCGAAATGGAGACGGCCTTCGGCCTGGCATACTTTCCAGATCTCGTCGCCCGCGACGAGGCGACCGGCAATCTCACGGCCGACTCGGGAGCCATGCGCCCCACGCGCTTTGATGCGGTCAATCGCGGTTGGGTTTCGATCACCCGCCCGTGGCACCTCTTAACCACCAACACCGGCGCCGGCAACCCGCACCCGGCCACCGCCGAGAACGGCAGGAAACTCGTTGAGACGATCGTTTCACGGCTCGCCGATTTTCTCGTCGAATTGGCCGCGGCGAAGTGCGACGAGACGTTTCCCTATCCCTCTCCCGCAGGATAGGTTACTTATCTGAGAGTCCGCCTCAATCATTTCTCTCGGTCGTTTCCCACGAGTCTTGTCGATTCTGTCGTACGCTCTATCGTACATCTGCATGATCAGATCTGCGCCTTGCACGAATCGGGGCCGATCGCGATTATTACCCACCTGCATGAATGCCGAATACACTGACCGGAGCAATTGACTTATGTCGTTGGTTCTCAAGGATGTTCGCAAGAGTTACCGCGAGCCAGACGGTCGCCCGCTGCCCATTCTGGATATCCCCGAGTTCATTCTGCAATCGGGAGAACAAGCGGCCTTGCTGGGGCCCAGCGGCGGTGGAAAAACGACACTTCTGAATGTCATTGCCGGCATTACGATGCCCGATTCGGGCGCTGTGACGGTCGACGGCATCGATCTCACGCGGCTGCACGAGGTCGGGCGCGACCGCTTCCGAGCCCAGAAGATCGGGTTTGTTTTTCAGACATTCAACTTGTTGCCCGCCTTCACCGCGCTCGAAAACGTGCTGTTGGGTATGAGCTTTTCTGGCAAGAGGGTTGACCGACGGCGGGCCGAGGAACTGCTCGGGAAGGTGGGGCTGTCGCATAGACTCGATCACCGTCCTGCACGCCTGTCGGTGGGTGAACAGCAGCGCGTGGCTGTGGCGCGGGCCTTGGCCAATCGGCCATCGCTTTTGTTGGCCGACGAGCCCACCGCCAACGTCGACGTCAAAAACCAGCAAACGATTCTGGACCTGATCGCCAGTGCCTGCCGCGAAAACAACATCTCACTGTTGATGGTGACGCATTCGCTGGAAGTGTCGGGGCAGTTTTCCCGCGTCGAGAAACTGGATGACTTCAACCGGGCAGGGAGGGCGGCATGAACCTGGTGACGATCGCCTGGAAAAGCATTCGCCAGCGGTGGCTGGCCTCGTCATTGACGACCCTCAGCATTTCTCTGGGCGTGGCGCTGATGGTCGCGGTGCTGGTAATCAATGGCGTCGTCACTCGCATGTTCAGCCAGAACGCGACCGGCTTTCATCTCATCGTGGGGGCCAAAGGAAGCCCCATGCAACTGGTGCTCAACACAATCTACTTTCTCGATCGGCCCATTGAAAACATCCCGTACACCTATTACCTCGAACTCAAGGCCAATCACGGCGTGGCCCACGCCATTCCGTTTGCGCTGGGTGACACGACAGAAGACGGCCGGTTCCGGATCGTGGGCACAATCCCCGAATACTTCGAGGTTGAATATGTCCCGGGAAAGAAGTTTCAATTGAACGGAGGTAAGTTCCTCGAAGGCAAATTCGACGCCGTGATTGGCGCCCGCGTCGCGCGGGCTTATGGCTGGAAGGTGGGGCACAAATTTCCGATCGCACACGGCGGAAATACGAGCGACATACACGACGAAAAATTCACAGTTACGGGAATTCTCGCCCCGACCGGCTTGCCGATCGACCGGGGCGTGTTCATTCACTATGACGGTTTTTATGAGATTCCCGGCCATGGGATGACAGAACAGGAAGCTACCGCCGAAGCGCAATCTCGCGGCGGCGACGGCGACAGGCCCCAGATCATGGTTCCCAATCTGATGCCTCGAGCGACCACTGCTTCTGACCGCAAAACTGAAACAAAAGAGCCGATTCCCGATGAACGCAAGCGGGTCACTGCGGTGCTGTTGAAAATGAACGGCCAGGGGCGCGGACCAGCCGCCGAAGAAGCCGTGGCCTTCATGTTCAAGCCGCGGATCAATAAGGCCCCCGTCGCCCAGGCCGTCGACCCGATGGAGCAGATCACCAAACTTCTCCGCGATGTGGTAGGCAACATCCGCATCATGCTGCTGGCAATGACCGTGCTCATCATCATCGTCTCGGGCGTCGGAATCTTCGTCAGCATTTACAATTCGATGTCTGACCGCAAACGCGAAATCGCTATCATGCGTGCGCTGGGCGCCCGGCGACAGACTGTGTTCTCGATTATCATCGCCGAGGCGATGCTGCTGTGTGTCGGCGGTGGATTGTTCGGGCTCTTGCTGGGTCACGGCCTGGTCTTCATCGCCGGGCCGATCGTCGAGGCCAGGAGCGACATCCTGATCGACCCCTGGTTCTTTGAAACGCAGGAACTGATAATCTTGCCGGCTCTGCTTGTGCTGGCGGTCATCGTGGGGCTCGTCCCGGGAATCGCTGCCTATCGCGCAGACGTCGCCAAGGGGCTGACTGACTAAGCCAGCGCTGGTACCGATTTCCATGCAAATCAGCCAGGTCAACAGAATTCGCCTTGTCGGCCTTCTGTTTGTTCTCATTCTGGGATCGGTCATCTATGCAGCCGACACCGGAATGTGCAAACGGTATTTCGACTTTATCCGTGCATTTCCGCTGGGCGACAAAGTGTGCCATTTTACGCTCATGGGAATTTTCTCGGCGCTTGGCAATCTGGCAGTCCGCTGCCGTACCCTGGGAAATGGCCCCCTCGCGCCGGGCGTGGGCACGGTGGTCGTCACTGTCTTCGTCGTGGTCGAAGAGATCTCACAAATCTGGATCCCGCTCCGAACGTTCGAATTATTCGATTTGACGGCCGACTTTCTGGGAATTGCCTGTGGGGCCGCAATTGCAAGAACTTTTTCGCAGCGCCAGAAAGTTGGCGGGGTTGATGCATCATCGGCAAAGCCAGAGGCTTAACCGGTCCTGGCGTTGGCGAAGCGGGCTGGCCAGCGAGCATTGGCCGTGCTTCAGAGGTATCGTTCACCAATTCGTGAAAATGCCATTGGACTCCCCCTGATGTTCCAAATCGGACTGCCCGCACTTGGAATCGCGGGCCAGCCGTGAGTTTCCCTCAAGCACGACACCCGGCTTGGCTGAATATATAAGTATTCGTCAATGTGTTGTCTTTTGCGCCTTATTGACACTTCAGGGTTTGTTGATATGATTGACTCAGTGCGTCACCCAGTCGTCCCCCCATAAACGCTGCCCGCCCCGCGTCGACATTTGACCCTTCCCGCCCCCATCGCTGCAACATCTTGCGGTTGAAAAAGTTACTGAAGGAGCATCGCGAACATGTTGACCATCCTGGGAAATCCGCCACATGGAGAAACCAGCCGTTTTTGCGACGGGCTCCGACGGCGCGAGTTCCTCAAAATTGGCGGGTTGGCTCTGGGAGGGCTATCACTGCCAGACGTGTTGCGTGCCGAAAATGCCTCCGGTGCCAGTCAGCCCCACAAGGGGGTCATCATGATCTTCCTGCCTGGTGGCCCGCCGCACCAGGACATGTGGGATATTAAGACCGATGCTCCCGCCGAGATTCGGGGCGAGTTCAATCCGATCGCCACCAGCGTCCCCGGAATCGAAATCGGCGAGATGTTCCCTCGCATCGCGTCGATGATGCAGAAATTTGTCCCGATTCGGTCGATCGTCGGTTGCGATGGTGACCATTTCGCCTATCAATGCCTCACGGGTTGGCGAAAACGCGATCGTCAGCCGCAGGGAGGTTGGCCCGCGCTGGGTTCCGTTTTGTCGAAAGTGTACGGGCCGGTTGATCCGGCCGTGCCTCCGTTCGTTGGGCTGTCACCAAGAATGGGACACATGCCTTGGGCCGATAACGGCGTCCCCGGCTTTCTCGGAATCTCACACGCTCCTTTTACACCCAACTCCGAGGGAAAAGACGATCTCGTTCTAAATGGCGTTTCGCTCGATCGGCTGGGAGACCGCCGCGCCGTGCTCAATTCACTCGACCGTTTTCGGCGCGAGGCCGATGTTTCAGGGCAGATTGTCGGCACTGACGCCTTCACACAACAGGCGTTCGGGGTACTGACCTCGAGCAAATTGGCCGACGCACTCGATATCGAAAAGGAAGACCAGAAGCTGCGCGACCGGTACGGGCGCGGCGTGAACCAGTTACGTGACGACGGCGGGCCGCGCCTCATCGACAATTTCCTGATTGCCCGCCGGCTGATCTCTGCCGGGGCGCGTTGCGTGACTCTGGCCTTCAGCCGCTGGGACTGGCACGGGGCCAACTTCAAACAAGGGCGGGAAGATATGCCCCTGCTCGATTCGGGAGTCGCTACGCTGGTCGAAGATCTCGAAGCCCGCGGCATGCTGGACGACGTCACTGTAGTCGTCTGGGGGGAATTCGGACGCACACCCAAAGTCAATAAAGACGCCGGCCGCGATCATTGGCCTCAAGTCTCATGCGCCCTGATGGCGGGTGGCGGAATGAAAACCGGGCAGGTCATCGGCTCGACAAATCGGCTGGGCGAGCATGCCGTCGATCGGCCGGTCCACTTCCAGGAAGTCTTCGCCACGCTCTACAAAAACCTGGGAATTAACGTCGATCACCTGACGTTGCGCGACCTGCAAGGCCGACCGCAGTATTTGATCGACCAGAACAATTACCGTCCGATGCCTGAACTCGTGTAGGTCGCTGTTGTGCGCGGCGATCATTCGCGCGGCACGGCATTCGTTAGTCGTTGGCACTGACGTTCAGCACTGTTATCGGGTCACGTCGCCCCCTTTGAGCACAGTCGAACCGACGGGGACGCACCCCGCCGCTCGGCACGATGACCGGCAAGAGTCAGTCGTCTTTCTCAAGCCAGACGAGGCTCCCGCGGCACTCCCTGCGGCGAACGAGCGCTGGAAAATAGCCACTTCGATCTGCCAGGGGCTGGACTTGTCAGACTGCATTCTTAATTGCCCCCGAGTAGCCGCGGCGACAGGTCGAGCCGCCTGTCGGCGAACCAGACTTTTCCGGTGAATTGGAAGAGGTGAATTGAAAAATAAGTCGTAACGATGCGTTCCGACTGCCGGCTGGGTGCGGTGATTTTTTTTCTGCGACGCTTCTTAGTCGGCCACGACGGTGCGCGCGACGTACCACGAACAGAGCATCACCGCAAATTCTCCTGCGAGAGTGCCCCAGGCAGCGCCGGTAATGCCGAAGAAAGGTACCAACAGCAGCTTCGCGGCGATGTGAATCACTGTCCCGATTGCGAGCAGAGCCAGGACATGCCGTTGACACCCCACGGCGAAAAGAGCAGCGTGGTAATGTCCACCAACAAGTGCGATTGGCAGGGCCAGCAGCAGAATTTGCAATGCCCGCGTTGCGGTCTCGAAGTCCGGGCCGAAGAGCAGCCGGAGGGCGGTCGCCGCGAAAAGCATCCCGGCCAATGTCATCGGAATCGCCGCCACGAGAACTCGCCCGAGGGCCGACAGCAGGCCGGTCATGACGGCGGCCCGCGACTGCGCGGTGCGGCGCGCCAGATCGGGAAGTAAAACTGAAAGGTACAACGCCACGACCGCCAGACCCAACGAATACAACTTGAATGCTGCGGCGTACAGCCCCACTTCGGACTTGCCGGCAAACAGTCCCAAAACCAGGACGTCTGACGCGAGCGTGATACCGCGCAAAATGTTAGATCCCCCGATTGGCAACGATGCGCGAAGGAACCGCAATGTGTCAATCAGCGGCAACGGGCGCGTCAAAGGACCAATCGCACGAACGATCCAGATGAATAATCCACAGGCGCACATTGCCTCAGCAGTCACCAGCGCCAGGGGAACGGCGATTGGTGGCCAGCGGAATAAGACAACAAGTTCGACACCCACGAAGTACACCGCGTGAGTAGCCAGCATCGCCAGCCCCACGACGTGCATCAGGCCCCGGCCTTGAGCGACCCAGCCGACAGTCAATGCACCGGTAAACATCGACAGGCCATAGAGCGCCACCATTCGGAAACTATCATGGTACTGGGGAACAAACCAGGTCACTGCGAGAGTGGCTCCCCAGGCAAACATTCCCATAACGAACCGGAGCATGACGACGGTCGCGGCAATCGTCGGAGTCGCTTGCGGGGCCTTCGCGATATCGCGCATTCCCGCCGTGTCGAGACCACACGTGGCGATTCCCATTCCTTGGATGGCCAACGACTGCGCCAGATTCAGTTGTCCGAACACAACTTGACTGAAATGACGAACGAGCACGACATCGGCGACGAATCTTAACGCCCGGCTGGCGATGTCGGCGACGAAGACGAGGGCATACCGCCCGAATAACCCGCCAAACCGATCGGCCGTGTTGGCCTGGGCAGCTGGCGCCTGTTGTGGGCCAGGGTCATTGGGGTGTGCAGACAAGACAACCTCATCATCCGGATGGCAAACGGTTCGGCAGCGGATGATGCCAAGGTGCGGTCAGCAGGGCAAGTGCGTTTTGAAGTTTTATCCGGTGGTACGTCTGCCTGCCAGCAGCCCGGCTGCTTGAGAGTTTCCGTGGTGGTTACTTGCCCATCCGCCTCGAAGCGTATCACGACCTCGTCTTGACGCCGAGTAACATGCCTACTATCTTCCCGCACGCTTCCTCTCTCGCGTTCGTCTTTTTCGTCCCCATGCCGAGGCCATGCTATGCTCGGTCCCCGTCTCTGGCTGTTCATGTTCGTGTTGCTGGCCGGCGTTGGTCTCATGCCCATCGCCGAGAATTTGTCGTCGACTCAGGCGATTCTAGCCGATGAGTTGCAGCAGCCGGCAGAGGATGAGGTGGCGACCGAGGGTGTCCTGGTGCTGCGCGATGGACCAATCGTAACCGGAAAGATCGTGCGATCGGGCAATGTTTATCAGGTTCAGGGCCCGAATGGCCGGTGGAGCGTGCC
>JAYTRB010000520.1:0-8701 GCA_043746425.1 Planctomycetia bacterium | reverse complement strand
TTCGCCCGGCGATACAGTCGATGTCACGGTCGTGCGCGGCGAAGAGGAAGCGACGTTAAAAGTGGTTCTCGACAGCCCGCGATGATATGGCAAAATCGTTGCGGCCAGCGGCCAGTTCAGCCAAAGAGGCCTCAGCGCCAGCGGCGCACGCGACAGCCCGGCTGCTCTAAAGCAACCGGGCTGCTGGGCACGACATTAATTCGCCCCTCGATTACGTCACGATTTCATAACCCTTGCGCTGTTCGCGGGCCATGAAGCTGGCGGCGGCCTTGTCGCCGACGATCTGTTCTTTCTCGGCGTCCCATTCGATCTTCCGTCCGATGCGAATGGCGATATTTGCCAGGTGGCAGGTTGTCATCGACCGATGGTGCGTGTACACGTCTGAAATCGGCTGCGTGCGATCTTTGATGCACTCGAAGAGGTTCCCCATGTGGTTCCCCGGCTTCTTTCCCTTGTAGAGCTTCACCAGCGCATCTTCGGGAAGAGGCTTGTCTTTCAACTCTTCGATCGCCTTGCCGGTAATCTTGCCGCGGTTGACGAACAGCCGCCCTTCGGTTCCCTCGAACAGAATTCCGTTATCGCCATCGCTGGTGATCACCATTTCGACCCCGTTCGGGAAATGGCAGACGACATTGAATTTGGTCGCCACGTTATAGCGATCGGGTTCGGTGGGGTAACCGTCTTTGAGCGGCATGGGGTGGTCGGCGGTTCCCTCAACCGAGACTGGCCCGGAATGATCCATACCGATGGCCCACTGTGCGATGTCGACGTGGTGTGCGCCCCAGTCGGTCATCTTGCCCCCCGAGTATTCGTACCACCACCGGAATTCGTAGTGGGTCCGCGATTCGCGATAATTCGAGTTGTTTCCATACTTGCCGATGCGGTAGTCGGTCTTCGGCGCCTGCCCGAGCCACATGTCCCAGTTGAATCCCGGGGGGACATCGGCGATGGGAATCGTGCTGCTGGCCGGTGCGCCGTTGATGCCGCAGGTCACCTTCTTGACTGTGCCAATCCGCCCGGCTTGAATAAGTGCCACCGCCGTCAGGAAGAACTGGGGCGTCTGCTCGTTTCCCATTTCGCTGCGCTGCTGGGTGCCGACCTGAAAGACCCGCTTGGTCTCATTGAGCACTTTGATGATCTGCTTTCCCTCGTCGATTGTCAGCGTCAGGGGCTTCTCGCAGTATACATCTTTGCCCGCCTTCATCGCTTCGATGGCGATCTTCGAGTGCCAGTGATCGGGCGTCACAATCGACACGACGTCGATATCTTTGCGATCGAGCACTTTGCGGTAGTCTTCGTACATCGCGACCTGGCGATCGGCGCCCCGCGATGACTGATCTTTGCCCACGAGTTCGTTCGCCCAGCGGACGTGATGACTGTCGACATCGCAGACGGCGGCCACATCGCCGAATTGCATGACTCCCTGGCGAATCCCTCCGCGCCAACGATCGCCCACTCCAATGCAACCCACGACCGGCCGCTCGCTGGCGGCGAAGAATCCCAGTGCCGGGTTCGCCGCGCCCGTGAACCAGTACGGCATCGACGCGCCCGCCAGGGCGGCCAGAGAAGTAGTCTTGAGGAATTCGCGACGATTCGACTGTCGGCCTTGCATGTCTGCTCTCCTGAATGAGGACCCGCTTGAGGGGAAAATACGACCTTGTTCAACACCTTAAGATTTGGACCAGTCTACACGTGTTGCACTTCGGACTCAAATGATGACGGCTGATTGAAATACCGCAAGCCCGCTCTGCCGACGTCGCCGGCCCTTTATCAAGGGAGAAACGTAACACGTTCATTACGTATCTGTTGTGCTGGAGGAGTTCGTGTCGCGGCCGGCAGGTAATCGGGCAACGAAGGTCATCGGCAAGACAAGTCCAAGCCCTTCGGCCGGGTACGCCAAAAATCTGAGTTGCTGAACGTGCGGACAATGCTCGCGGTGCACACTCCGTTCATGCATCATTCAAGAGTGGATCCACGTGTCAGCCATGTCTCCGAACATCTGCTAAATCTGATTCCCGCCTTTGCGAAACAAGAGCGAAGTTATGGGCGGCGCCCGTGGTCCATCGACGAGCGCCTGCCGAGTTCCAATCGCCACAAATCAGTGGATTGCCTTTTCATTCTCTGGCCGGGCGCGTATTTTGGAGCCTCGGAAACCTATTCTCTGAGAGACCTGCCCCATGACCAACTCGTGCAACCGCCGTGAGTTTCTCCGCCAGGCTGCTGTCAGCGCCGCTGCCATCGGACTTGTATCGTCCGCGCCAGAACTTCCCCTGGCCGCCGTCCGGAATTCAGAAACCGAGACGACCGACAACCCGCAAAAGGATTCCGCATTGAACGCCCAGGCTGTACTTCCGATTGTCGATACGCACGAACATCTCTGGGACCTGACAAAGTTCCGTCTGCCTTGGACAAAAGACGAAAAGACTCTGGCTCGGAGTTTTGTGACAAAAGACTATCTGACCGCCACGGCAGGTTTGAACGTCGTTAAGTCCGTCTATATGGAGGTCGATGTCGATCCCGCGCAACAGGTGCAAGAGGCCGAATATGTCATCGACCTGTGCCAGCGAAACGATAACCCGATGGTAGGTGCGGTCATCTCAGGCCGGCCGGCGTCGAGCGACTTCGCGGCCTACATCATGAAATACAAAAACAGCCCGTTTATCAAAGGAGTGCGGCAGGTGCTGCACGGCACAACTCCTGCCGGCCTTTGTCTCGACAAACAATTCGTCAAGAGTGTGCAACTTCTGGGTGAATTGGGAATGCGTTTCGACCTGTGCCTGCGATCGGGGGAACTGGCCGACGGCGAAAAACTCGTCGCGCAATGCCCGCACACGCAATTTGTCGTCGATCATTGCGGCAATATGGATGTGCAGGAAACCGATATGAAGAAACGTCAGCTGTGGATGGACGGGATGAAAGCGCTGGCCCAGCACGACCATGTCGTCTGTAAAATCTCAGGGATTATCGTGACGGCGAAAAAGGACTGGAAAGCGTCTGATCTTGAGCCCAACATGCGCTTCAGCATGGAGACGTTCGGCGCCGACCGGCGGATGTTCGCCGGCGATTGGCCGGTATGCACATTGCGCGCCAGCTTCAGTCAATGGGTCGAGGCGCTCCGGGAAATCGTCGGCAATATGCACATGTCGCTCGCCGACCAGAAAAAACTGTTTCACGACAACGCCGTGAAGTTCTACGGGCTGAAAGACAAGCATTGGAGTTAACGGGGAAGGTCGAAGACTTCCGCCTCATCAACCAGCACGTGCCCTCCCGTGATGCGGATTGAGGCCCCGTCGGGCTCGAAGACGGCAGGGCCGATCTTACAATTGAGGAGCTCGGTCTGGGCTACTTCAGAATTCAGAATCTGGGCCACGCGATTCCCCTCGACCGTCGAGTCTTTCAGACCGACCTGTGAGCTGCCACCCACGGCCAGGCCCGCGCGGCCGTTTTCAATCAGCCGCACATTATCGAGAATCACATTCCGGCAGCGATCGTGTACGTTCACGCCGTCGAGTCGGAAATGCCGCAGCTCCAGATTGTGGATCGTGACATGGCTGGCATCGAGCAGTGTAATACCGACTTCTTCAACCGCAAAAGCCAGCGGAACGTCGTCTTTGGTCTGCGCCCCTCCCGGCAGCACATGGTAATAAATGGAACCGCGCCAGGCACACCACGTGCCCGCGGGAATCTCGGGGCGCTTCGCAGCGTTCGGGGCACAGGCGTGCTCGGGAAGTGCCTTGTCGCCACTGATGATTTGATAGAATGTCTTACGTCGCGGAGTGAACCGCCAGTACTCATTTCCCAAATACTTCCACGCCGTGAAGGGCACGATTTTGGCCCCGCTGACAACGGCGCCATTTCCCTCGATCGTGAAATGTCCGCCGAATCGCCAGCCGACGATCTCGAGCGATTCAAAATACGGAACGCCATCATTGGCGATATGCAGCGTGTCGCCGGGGCGGACATATCTCAAAGCGCGGCTGATGGTTCTCGTCGGCCCGCTGCGGGCGTCAAGTGGCCGTTCGACCCGCCCGTCGTAAATGTCATCGCCGACGCGGTTGTCGACGTACAGATCTTCGGCCCATGTGGCCCGGGATGTCGCCAGAATCAAGGTGAACAGACTTAAAGCCGATGCAATGCAGCGGGAGGCGGACATGACAGGTTCTTTCGGTACGCCAAAAATCTTCGAGATAGCAGGTTCAACATCGGCTTTCAGCAGTCCGGCGGTCGAATTCCCGCTGCCCTGCCGCGAGAGCCGGCACGAATCGTTCTGAGCGGAACCGGCCAATCGTCGTACCCGACATGATTTCGCCAGCGGGTACGATCGCAACAATCGGTTGAGGTTATCGCGCGGGCCGACTCTTCGGAAGCTCATCCAACGCCACAATCGTCAGATTCATCGCGGGCTGCACTCGGTGTTGCGAGAACGCCGCCGGGATTGCTAGACTGCCCCACCCGCTACCCCGATCGTGAGGAGGATTCAATTGCTTGCCGGACACTTCCCTGCCAAACATCGTATCGAGCTGGTCGACGTCCCTGAACCGGTCCTGAACCGGGCTCACGCCGAACCGGGGCAACCGGCAGACATCATCTTTCAACCCGAAATCGCCTGCCTGTGCGGTTCGGATCTACCGTACTTCAACGCCGAGCATCCAGAATTCACTCACCGCGAGGTGGGTCACTCGCTGCATGAAATGACGGGAACGGTGGTCGCCACCAATGGCACAAAATTTCGAATTGGAGACAAAGTTCTGGCAGTTCCCGTCAACCAACGGGGTCTGTTTGAGCGATTCGTCGTCAGCGAAGCGCGGGCCATTCCGGTCGATCCGCGGCTGCCGCGAAACCGAGCATTTCTGGCCCAGCCCCTGGGAACCGTAATTTACGCCATCAAGAAACTTCCGCAGGTTCTCGATAAAGACGTGGTGATCATCGGCCAGGGGCCGATCGGCCAGATGTTCGTCACCGCCATGCGAAACCTCGGGGCCCGCGAAATCATTGCCGTCGAACGTCTCGAATCACGGTTGGCGCTGTCTCCCAAAATGGGGGCTACGGCGACCATCAACCCCACTCAGACTGACGTCGTGGCCGAAGTTTCGCGGATCACCGGCGGAGCAATGGCGGATATCGTCGTCGAGGCCGTCGGGCATGCCGATACCGCGCTCAATCTGGCTCTGAGCCTCGTGAAGCGGCTGGGGCAACTGCTGTATTTCGGCGTTCCTCCTGAAACGATCGACGGCGTCGCCTGGCGCGAGGCGTTCATCCGCAACACCACGATCCATACCAGCGTCAATCCCGACTTCTCGCGCGACTTTCCCCTGGCGATGCGGTGGCTGGCCGAGGGACGCATCGACCTGTCGCCGTTGGTGACGCATACCTATCCTTTGAGCCAGATTCAGACGGCCTTTGAAACCTTTCGCGACCGCCGCGAAGGTGCGCAAAAAGTGGTCGTCGAGTTTCCCGGTCGGTCGTAGCACTGCCTTCGCTCGAGCAAACTCCAGTTTTTGTGCCCCCGTTTGCGCGTGAAACGAAAGACTGGATTGCCCGAAAAATCGGCGCCGATCCGAAGGGATGGATCGCTGCCACTAGCTGACGAACGCCAGCCGCGCCCCGCGGACTATCTGCGCGGGTGCCTTTTAAAAAACTCCCACAGCTCATCGTTGGCAGAGATGTTCTTGGTTGATTTCCCAAGAAAAAGCAACACCGCTTGCCGGCCGGGCCAGGTGTGCCCTCCCCCCACGATCTCGATCAGCATGACCACCGCGCCGTTCGTTCCTCCGGCCCACGTTTTACGAATTACCCGCGTCCCATCGGCGACTTTCACGGGCTCCTCGGTGACAATCGGTTCGGGCTGGCAACCATTGGCACTGATCCAGCAGCCGACGGAATGCGCGACCGAATGAAAATCGGTCTGCGACAGGCTGCGTTCGCCGCGGCCGCCCTCAAAGGGGGCGAATTTGTCGTCGGTACCATGAAAGTGCAAAACTGGAACGGCTCGCTCGGGATGGCATTCTGTTGCCCCCACCGGGCCGCCAACCGGTGCAATCGCGGCGATGCGATCAGACAGCTCTGCCGCCAGGCGATAGGCCATCATGCCACCGTTCGACATCCCGGTGGCAAACACGCGATCGCTGTCGACATTGGCGACCTTCATCAAGTCGTCGAGCACCTTCGCAACGAATTCGACGTCGTCGACGTTCGCATGCCGCGCATAACCACAGCAGTTGCCGGCGTTCCAGGTCAGGAAATTCTCGGTGCGCCCGGTGCCGTTGGGGTAGACGACGAGAAACCCCTCGGCGTCGGCCTTTTCGTCGAGCCCGCAGAAGTACGTCATCTGCCGGGCGTTGCTTCCTCCGCCGTGAAAGGCCAGCACGACCGACGCGTTTTTTGTTGCGTCATACGAAGGCGGCACGTGCAACAGATAGCTTCTCTCACGCCCGGCCGCTGTCAGCCGGCGAGTATGTTCGCCCGGAATTAAAGGATCGTGGATCTGCGACATTTTATGCCGACCCACTGCGAATTGTGCGTCCCAGATCGTCGAAAAATGCTTCCAGACACAGCGGGATCGCGGTATTCGCGTCGATGTGATGATCGGCGGCCAGGCACCGCTCGATGAGATCGCCGACGCGGTCAAGAAGATCGACGGTCGGCGGCCCGAGCCGTTCGACGAACTTACGCACCTGCGGTATTTCGGCGCCCGTCGGCGCGGGTCGGCCGGCGATCGTCAGCAGCGCCTGGCGGAAGAATTCGACGCAGAAACGGATGATCCAGCTGGCGTATTCCCGTTGCGAGGACTTCACGGTTCCTGCCGGTTCCAGACCGGCGATGACGGTGGCCGCCGCGTGAGTACTGCGAAACGGCTGCGCGGCGAGCAGGTCGTACAGCGTGCTGCGTAGTGTTCGCAGATGCGGGTCAAGGAGTTGGCGGGCCGCGTCGAGACTGCCGCCGCACAGTCGCGCCGCCTGAGCCGCGTCGCATTCGTCTTTGGTCACGCCTTGCTGAATCAGCAGGCGTGTGACGTCGGCAACCGAGAGCGGTTGAAAGGCGACGACCTGGCAGCGCGATCGAATCGTCGGCAACAGCAGATCGGCATTGGTGGCGATCAGAATCAGCACCGAATTGGGAGGCGGCTCTTCCAGGGTCTTGAGCAAAGCATTCGATGATTCGTCAGTCAGCACATCGGCCGCGTCAATAATGGCCATTCGTCGCCGGCCCGACATGGGCTTGAGCGACAGGTCATGACACAGTCCCTCTTTGCCGCGGGTCTCCTTCTTGCCGATAAACTGCTCGAGGAGCATTTCCCGCTTACCCTCGAGCAGACCGACGGCGAAGAGATCGGGATGGCTCTGCGCCGCCACCTGCTGGCAGTTCGCGCAGCGACCGCAGGCATCGAGATCGGCATCGGTGTGCTCATCACACAAAAGGCACTGTGCCAGTTCAAAGGCGAACCGTTTCTTGCCGATACCCGAGGGGCCGACGAAAGCATAGGCATGCGCGAGCCGGCCAGTCGCCGCGCTGCAGCGCAGTTTCTCGATTTGACCCGCGTGACCGAAGAGCGTGTTCCAGGACATGCCGTGAAGATAAGGAAAGTTGCCGCGTCGGGAAAGCGTGACGTTACTTCTTCACCAGATCTTCGGCCTGCGGGAGTTCGTCGAGGTTTCCCAGACCGAACACCGAAAGGAAGCGGGGGGTGGTATGAAAGGTGACGTCTTTGCGCCCCCCGGCGCCGCGTTCAAATGCGATCAGATCGCGCCGCAAAAGCTGTCGCAGCAAGTTTCCTGCATTCTGTTTTCCGTGGCTTTCGATTTCCTTCTGCGAGATGGGCTGCCGGTAGGCGACCAGCGCCAGCACTTCCAGAACGTCCTGCGAAAGACGAACCTCGCGCGGTCCGGAACCATAGACGCGGTGCCGCAGACGATCATATTCCGGCCGCAGTTCGAGCCGGTAGCCGCCCTCTCCCAATCGAATTTCGTAAGGCCGCGCCTGGGCGATGTAGGCGTCGTTCAATTCGTCGATCGTTCGCTCGACGGCATCGGCCTCAATGCTGCTGCGGAGCAATGAACAGATTTTACGCGCCGTCAGCGGCCCTCCGCCCACGAAGAGCGCCGCTTCGATGACCTGTGCGGGTGACACACTGAGTTGTTCGACGGGCGCGGCGCTCGCCGGGCGTTCGGTACCCCGGGCAAGCCGCGGGCCCGGCGCCGGCATCGACTCGGGCAGAGAGTCTGAAGCCATGACCTCAGGTGACGTTGGCCGAGCGGCCAAGGGCGCTTCGGCAGTGAAAACGGCCGCTGTCGGCGAAAGAACTGGCATACCCTCGTTCGCCGCCGACACCTCGGCAGCGGGCGCGGTGGCCGCGGGTGCCGTACCGGCTGGCAACGTGAACGTCTCTTCGGCTGCTACCCCCTCTGCCCAGGGAATGTCCTCCATGGCATGCAGCGCCTTGAGGTACGCCTCTTCAATATCAGTCCCCGACCATCCCTCGCCCCCGATGTCGGCCTCGAAGCCACGATCGGGTTCAGATTCGGCGGGCAGATTGATTGAGTCGTCCAACATCGGCGATCCGGGGATAAAGGCACAGGGGGGCGAACTATACCCCTGAAGGCCGGGATGGCTCAAGACGAAAGTGAAGATTGCGGACGACTGCCGAAATCGCCAGATGACCGTTTAGCCGAGCGACTTCAGAATCGCACTTCGGCTGACAAAT
>JAYTRB010000519.1:0-5873 GCA_043746425.1 Planctomycetia bacterium | reverse complement strand
AAACCCAAAACGGCTATTGCAGTGCGGCGAAGCGTTCGCTGATATACTTGCGTACTGCCGCCGCGGTCACCAACTCCAGGACTTCCTGGCCGACTCCTTCCATCGACGGCAGCGAGAGTTGCCGGATGGCGTTGACCACGGCGCGATAATTCGACCGCGCTACGCTCAGCCGGCGGATCCCCAGTGCCAGGAGCAGGCCGGTCAATTTTGGATCCCCGGCCAGTTCGCCACAGATCGTCAGCGGTTTACCGCATGCACTGGCGGCCGTGACGATGCTGCTCAGAAGCCGCAGCACCGCGGGCTGCATCGCATCGTGGTACCGTTCGACGAATTCATCATCGCGATCAGCTGCCAGCAGATACTGGGTCAGGTCGTTCAGGCCGATCGAGACCGAATCGACGTGCGGCAGAATCTCGTCGACCTGTAACGCCGCCGCGGGCACCTCGATCATGGCTCCCAGTCGGAATGGAAAATGCTCGCGTGTCGCGCACCCGGCGATGCGACACAGACGTTCGATCGTGGCTTCGAGCGTGTCGACTGAATCGAGCATCGGCAAGAGCAGCGTCACGGGGCGCTCACGCGCCAGCCGGGCCACGGCCCGCACCTGCGGCTGCAAAATGTCTTCGCGCTGCAGCAACAGACGAATTCCCCGCAGCCCCAGGCTGGGATTCCGGTTGAGGGGAATATCGGAGTAGGATGGGCATTTCTCGGCCCCGAAATCAACCAGGCGGATGTTCAGTTCGCTGTCTCCCAGCCGGGCTGCCACGTCGCGGTAGCTGTCGTAAATCTCATCTTCGGTGGGCCACCAAGCCATGTCCATGTACGCGAACTCGGTGCGAAACAGCCCCACCCCGTCGGCACCCAGGTGCTCCACCAGTCCGGCTTCGACCGCATCGCTGATATTGAGCAGCAGTTTGATGCGAGTGCCGTCGGCTGTCACCGACAGCCCTGGCGGAACATCTTCTTCGTCGAGAGTGTCGGCCGTTTGCTGCGCGAACAACTGCTGGAAACCCGCCTGTTCTTCAGGAGACAGGTTGAAGATCACTCGCCCCGTTGTGCCATCGACGATGAGTTCGCTGCGATGCGGAATCAGTTCGCACGCCGCCGCAATGCCCGTCACCAGCGGAACGGCCAAGCCCCGCGCCAGAATGGCTGTGTGCGATCTGGGGCCGCAGGTTTCGGTGACAATCGCGACCACTCCATTATGGGCGAAGCGGACGAGTTGCGATGGGGTAAGTGACGGCGCGACGATTACCGTGCCCCGTTCGAATTCGACCTCGGCGTGTAGCGACGCCGACAGACAATGGATCAAGCGCCGGCCGATATCGAGAATGTCCGAGGCCTTGTCCTGCACCAGCGGCACCGGGTTTGCAATAAACGCGGCATGCAGATCTCGGGCAACGCGTGACACGGCAGCCTCGGCCGATTGCAAATTGCTGCGGATCTCGTGTTCGATGCGATTCACGAATTTCGGATCGCGCAACAGTCCCGCGTGCGACTCGAATATCGAGACGTCGGTTGCTTCGACGCGCCCCGAAAGCTGCCGTTGAACACGGTCGAGTTCGACGCAGGCGCGACCGATGGCCGCATGCAGACGTTCGACTTCGACCGGGGGCGGCCCGGTCGGTTGAACGCCAAGTGCAGAATCGAGGATTCCCCGCGCATCAATGACATGGGTCGTTCCGCGGGCCAGTCCCGGACTGATGGATTTTCCAGTGAGGATCATAGCCGCGGTCTTCCGCCGATCATTCCGATTTCCTTTAAAAAGCGTCGAGATTTCCGTTGGCGGCCGCGTTAATCATGCTCACGTACTTTAACACGATGCTGAAAATGATGAAAATGATGAAGACTGCAACCGCGAGCCACACCAGCCAGCCCAGCATTACCGCGAGGGCCGTCAGGCTGCGCCGGGCCTGGTCTTCAAACTGGGGACTCAAACGTTCCAGCGTTTCGGGAACCGTTCCCGAAGATTCAGCGACTTGTACCATGCTGAGATACTCTTCGGGAAACAGTCGCGAATCGTCGAGGGCCTCGCTCAACTCATCGCCATTGAGCACCAGCCCGCACACTCGCGGCGATGCGCCGACAAACGCACCGTTGGCCGTCGCTCGAAAACTCAGTTCGAGACTGCGCGAAATGGGCATACCTGTCTGCTGTGTCAGAGCGAGGGCCCACGAAAAGCGGGCGATCGCGAATGACCGCATGCAGTTTCCCAGCACAGGAATCTTCATCAACGCGGCATCGAGAAATCGCTTTCGCCTGAAGACATTGGCGATCACATAATAGCTGGCGAATACGGCCGAGATCGAACCGATCGACATCGACAGCCACTTGACGGCGCCTGACGTCCCCATCAGTCCCAGTCCCAGCATATCGACCTGTTTCGTCCCGGGACGCGTTTCGGCGATGATTCCCAATATGAAGATCACGAGGGCCACGACCAGAATTGCCGCCACGAGTTGAATCGCCGGCCAGGTAATCATCGTGATCAGCACTCGCCTCAGTCGGAGCACGTTTTCATAATGGTCGGCCAACCCGTCGAGCACTTCAGGAAGCGTGCCTGTCTCCTCGCCGACCGACACCATGTCGACCATCAGCTCGGGAAAATACTCCCCCTGCGCGCGCAGAGCCTGGGCAATGTCAGTTCCCTGCATCACCTCTTCGCGCACGGCGGCGAGCTTCTTCCGACAGACTGAATTTCCCGTCTTACGCGACGCGATCTCGAGCGTCTTGAGCAAGGCCACCCCTGCGTGCAACATCGTCGACAGCGACTTGCAAAGTACGGCCAAAGTCTTCAGCGGGACACGCGAGTTGAACACGTTCAGCCATCCTCCTTCCGATTCCCGATCAATCGTTTTATGCCGACAGGTATTGTATCAGTCCGGAATGTATTCCGTTCAGTTCTTGGCCCACAAAGTATAGATCGGCCTTGGAATCCGCGGTCAAATTTGTAATGGTTCGGGACGCTGGACAGTCTACGCATTCCCAGTACGGCTGTCTCGTGGGCTGTACGTGAGTCCGCCCAATTTGTACCTGTGAATAATCACCGAGGGGTAATACCCGATCGGTAATCCCCGGGGGCGGCAATCACGGGGCGACAAAACCGCGCGGTTATTCTTGGAATGGCCCGCTACAATGCCGGCGGCGCGATGCCGAAGTCTTCGATCGTCAAAAGGCTCTTGAGATTCAGACCTCGGGCGGCAAAATTTGCGGCCCCTCCCTCCATGCGGTCGACGATGGCCACAACCTGCACAACTTCGCACCCGAACTCTTGAATGCGATCGATGGCTAATAGCGAGCTGCCCCCGGTCGTCACCACGTCGTCGACGATTACGACTTTCATTCCTGGCTGCACTGGGCCTTCGACGAATCGTTGCGTTCCATGCCCTTTCGCTTCTTTGCGGACGAGGAATCCCAATAGTTCACGGTCGCGTGCGCCTGCGGCGGCCAGGACACCGCCGATAATCGGGTCGGCCCCGATCGACATTCCCCCGATGGCCTGGAACCCGACCCCCTCAAGCAACTCGAGCAATCCTTCGCTCACCAGCTGGAGCCCCTCGGAGTGCAGCGTGATTTGCTTGCCATCGAGGTAATAGCTGGCCTTCTTGCCCGAGGCCAGCGTGAAATCTCCGAACTTCAAAGCGCGCTGCCGAAAGAGCTCAATCAGGCGATGGCGGTCGGGCATGACAAACCTCACGGGCCGCGACCCGGGAGTCCTTTATTTCTGGATTTTGACTTCGGAACCGATAACGAGGAAATCATAGACTTCCTCCACCTCCGAATTCAACATCCGGATGCAGCCCCGCGATTCATTTTTGCCGATCGACTCAGGATCGATCGTCCCGTGAATGCCGTAGCTGTCGCCGATGTCGACCCACCGCTCGCCCAGCGGATTCTTCGGATCGTCGTGTGCGATGACGCCTTCGGAGCCATAATATGTCGGATCGACCATTTTGTTTTTGACGGTGAATGTTCCCAGCGGCGTCGTGCCGTCCTTGCCGACACCCACACGGTAGCTTTTCACAAAACTACCATTCAAGTGGATGATGAGCTCGTACCGATCGAGAAACACAGCGGCCGCGAATGGTCCTGGTACGACCTTCAATTTCTGCCCCATTCGAATCTTTTTGGGATCGACATGATTGAGCTTGGCGAGGTACTCCCACGACAGTTTGTAGCGCTGCCCGACAACTCGTAACTGATCGCCCGGTTTGACGGTGTAGGCGTCATAAAAATGTGGCTGAGCCGAAAAGTAGAGCGCTTTCGACAGGCGGTTCAAGTCGGGCAGAATGGTCGCACGATCGGTCGGCGATTTCCAGAACCATTTCGAAAGTTCCTTTTGGGCGTCGATATAATTCCCTTTGTCGATGAGGTCCTCGATTTTCCCGCGATCCAATAATGGCTGGGCTTTTTCAGAACCCGTTTCGCCGATGCGCAAAGGGAACGTTGCCTGCGACGACTCACTGGGCCGGCGGGCGACCGCGGCGGTGTTGGCCGCTGAGGAATTGCCGTCGCGGGAAGCGTCGTCGGAAGCGTCGTCGGACTTCGACGGGGCAGGGGGGGCCTCCTCTTCGAAGCCTGCCGTGGTGACGCGCGATTCGATCGCATCGCGATCTTCCAGTTCAAGGGATTCGTCACGCTTCAGGCGCGGACGGCCCGGGCCAGACCAATGGCTGTGACGAATACCGTCGGAAGGCTCGCCTTCGTAAGCCTCGACAGGGTCGGGAACATCGTCTTCAATTCCATCCAGAACGACCGTGTGTCTGAAAGGCCGCGTTGGTTTCGACCCGGGAAGCCAAGCCAGCCACCCCTGTTCGCGCGCGATAAAAGCGGCGCTGCACGCAAGACCGAGCACAAGCGCGCCCCGAACCCAGAGTGACGAAGCAAAACGCGGGGAGTTTGTCATGCCAGGATTCCTGCGAAGACTTGCCGAAACGCGGGCGGAATATAGCACGCAGTCAGAGCTGGTGCTACACGAGTTGGGGACACCTGTTGGACAAAATACCGCGCCTGAGCCTTCGACCAGAACCTGAACGAATTTAGCGGTGGAAATTGCTTACATGCGCTGTTACCAGCGAAGGGAATTGACGCATCCTCGCGTTTCGGCGGCGCCCATGCGACGTGGTGGCCAGCGGCCGTGGCTGTCGCGCCGGTCAAGGCGTCGTTTAAGGTTTCCCACCGATGCAGTACAAATTTCGGCTGGAACGCGAAAGAAGCTTTCCATTGAGGGGGGTGAGCGAAGCTCGAAAAATCTCGTCGCTCGCGGCGCCCAGAGAATTGCGAGCAATGACATCGAGCTTGGAACCGGGCTTCAAGACCACGGTCTGCCCTTTTTCGTCCTGGAAATACGCCAACCCGTTGGCGGCGATCGGTGACGACGAAATGTCTGAACAAATCCGCTCTTTCCACAGCTCTTTTCCGGTCTCGCGGTCATAGCAGGTGGCGATGCCCTTCATCTCGGCGACCACGATAAACTGGTCGATGACGATCGGAGAGGGAGTGTCGCGGCCTCCATTGCGGGGGGTGTGCCACGCCATGTGAGTTGTCGTGACGTCTCCTTCTCCCCCTGGTCGAATCGCATAGATATCGCCTCGCAGACCGTTCACGGCACATAAGAGATTCCCGGCCGGCGTGATTGTCGGCTCACCGCGCCCGTTAAAGCTCTTGCAGAACCAGAGCTGCGTCCCTTTCGCCGCGTCATAGGCCGTGACACCATTGTGGCCGTTGACAACCAGTTCTTTTCGGTATCCCGCGTCAACGAGAACCGGTGTGCTCCAGCCGCGGGAATTGAAGCGCGGCGTTGACCAAATTGTTGCACCCGTATTTTTGTTGAGCCCTGTGATGAACGCATCCTTGTCGGCATCGCCATTCTG
>JAYTRB010000518.1:0-3378 GCA_043746425.1 Planctomycetia bacterium | reverse complement strand
GACCAGGCCCGCACGCTGCATCGAGAATGCCTCGTCTTCGATGGGCACAATGATCTCCCTTGGACGATGCGGACCAAAGCCGGATCATCGTTCGACTCGGCCGACATTGCCGGTATGCTACCGAATTTTCATACCGACATTCCACGGCTGCGGGCCGGAGGCGTGGGAGCCGTCTTCTGGTCGGCGTACGTCCCCGCTGATGCCTCGAAAGACCGCGTTGCCGCCCATCAGGTGCTGGAGCAGATTGATCTCATTCAGCAAATGGTGCGGCGGTATCCCGAGACATTCGAGCTGGCGAAATCGGCCGACGATGTTGTTCGCATCCGAAAAGCCGGCAAGATTGCATCGCTCATTGGCCTGGAAGGGGGCCATGCGATCGAAAACTCGCTGAGTCTCTTGCGCATGTATTTTAACCTGGGCGCCCGTTACATGACGCTCACGCATTCTGACACGCTCGACTGGGCCGACGCGGCGACTGACGAAGCGCGGCATGGGGGGCTGACGCCGTTCGGCGAAGAAGTCGTGCAGACGATGAATGAACTGGGTATGCTGGTCGATATCTCGCACGTTTCAGCCGATACGATGCGCGACGTGCTGCGCGTCAGCCGCTCTCCGGTCATCGCGTCACATTCTTCAGCGTACGCAGTCGCTCCGCATCCGCGAAACGTCCCCGACGACGTGCTCAAACTCGTCAAGATGAACCGCGGTGTGGTCATGGTGAATTTCTATTCGGGATTTGTCGTCGCCGAATCGGCTCGGGCCCGGGCCAAAATGTTTGACGTCCGGCGCGAGCTCGAAGCACGATTTCCCGACCCGAAAGAATTCGAGAAAGCGTACGAGCAGTGGCAAAAGGCGAACCCGATTCAGCCGGGGTCGATCCACGATGTCGTCGATCATATTGACCACATCGTCAAAATCGCCGGCATCGATCATGTCGGGCTGGGTTCTGATTATGACGGCGTCTCAATGCTTCCCGCGCAACTCGAAGACGTTTCGACCTTCCCGAACATCACGCAGGCGCTGCTCGACCGGGGTTACTCTGAGGGCGACGTTCATAAGGTTATGGGAGGAAATACGTTGCGTGTGTTTCGTGAGGCAGGCGCGGTCGCCCGAACACTACAAACCAAGGGGACGTCCCAGACACCTGAGGAATCAAATCCTCGATAGGCAAGGTCGAAATGATGAATTCCCGGTTGCGAGCCTCGTCTCTCAGACGAATTGACAGACAAATCGCATTGTTCCAGCGATCTACAGGGGAAGCGAACGCTGCGAATTCCGCCCGGCCGTTCGATTCATTTTCAGCGGAGTCGTGCGGGTCGCGGTTCAATGATCGGCTTGCCCGCTCTAATAGTAATGCGAAATCGGGCAGTATTGCGAATGCGGGCGGTTGCCGGGCCGAGAGAAATGAGAGACCGAAATGACTCGCATCGGCATAGTGCTCTTCGTTGCGGGACTTTTCGCAAACGCGAATTTGTCGCGCATTGAGGCCGAGCCGGGCAAATCGGCCGTACCGCACACGGCGGTCGCGGCCTCTGTCGAGAGCAGTGATGATGTTCTGCGACTTTCCGCGAAAATCGACGAATTCATCTCCATCAGGTGGCAGGCCGAGCAGGCAATCGCCGCACCGCCGGCAGACGACGCGGCCTTCATTCGCCGCGTTTCACTCGACATCGCGGGGAAGATTCCGTCGGTCGCCCAGCTGCATGAATTCCTCGACGATTCGTCACCTTACAAGCGTCAAAAGCTCGTTGACCGGTTGCTCGACAGCCCCGCGTATGTGAGGCACTTCTCGAACGTCTGGCGCTCGGTGATGATTCCCGAGGCCGAATCAGACCTCGAAGTCCGGTTCTTGATTCCCGGGTTCGAGGCTTGGCTGCGCCAGCAGTTAGCCGCCGATATCGGCTTCGATGTGCTGGTCCGCGAAATCCTCACTGTTCCGGTTGATCCGCGTCTGGCGGCCAACCCGCTCCAGCCGCAGGCCGAGGTCACTCCGGTGGGCTTTTACCAGGCCAAGCAACTCAAGCCCGAGAACCTTGCGGCTGGCACGGCCCGCATGTTCTTGGGCGTTCGCATTGAGTGCGCCCAATGCCACGATCACCCCTTCGACGATTGGAAACGCGAGCAATTCTGGGGCTACGCCGCGTTTTTCGCCGGCGTCGAACGCAACCAGAACGGCGAGACGGGCGCCTTCGATGCGATCCGCGAAATGTTCGATCGTCGCGAGCTGGCGATTCCGGGAACCGACAAGAAAGTTGTTCCGACCCACCTCGATGGTGTGAAACCCAAGCTCAAGTTTCGCGACAGCACGCGCAACATTTTGGCTGACTGGATGATTTCCGACAGCAACGCCTATTTCTCCCGCACGGCGGTTAATCGCCTATGGGGACAATTCTTCGGTATCGGAATCGTCAATCCTGTCGACGATTTCACTGCCGACAATCCCCCCAGCCATCCCGAATTGCTCGATGAACTGGCGCGGCAGTTCGCCGCGCACAAGTTCGATTTCAAGTTTATCATACGCGCCATCACTGCCAGCAAGACGTACCAGCTCGGCAGCCGTGAGACTCATAAGAGCCAGGAAAACCCGCGGCTTTTCGCCCGAATGGCCCTGAAAGGACTCGCCCCCGAGCAGTTGTTCGACAGCATCGCCCAGGCCACCGGGTATCACGAACCGTATGCCATCCGCAACGCGGGGGGCATGATGAATAACAGTCCGCGGGAAGAGTTTTTGCAGATGTTCGAAAACAGTCGCGACGCAGTAACTGAACAGCAGACGACCATTTTGCAGGCCTTGTCGATGATGAACGGGCAGTTCGTCTCCGACGCAACGGGGTTGGAAAAGAGCGGCACGCTGGCGGCGATTGCTGATTTCCCTTTGATGACCACTGAGGAACGGATCGAGGCGCTGTATCTGGCCGCCTTCAGCCGCAAGCCCCGCTCAGACGAAATCGAACGGCTGGTTAAGTATGTCGAATCAGGGGGCGCGGCCAAAGATTCCAGGAAGGCGCTGAGCGACGTGTTCTGGGCGCTGCTGAATAGCAGCGAGTTCTTGTTCAACCGATGAGCCACGGCAAATTCTCTGAACCGAAGCGCTTCGGGCCCTTCGGCCCACAGGAGTTCTCTAATGGAACCATCACAAGGCCAGTCTCGCAAGCGCTTCCTGCTGGCTGGGGCCGTGGCGTCGGTAATCCTCCTTGTCGCCGCATTCACCGCGACCTATGTGGCCGGGCAAATGCGAAATGCCAATGTTACCAAACTCTTCGGCGGGGCTGACGGCTTGCAGACAGTGATCGTCGCCGAGAAAGCAGAAGCCTTTCGTGTCGCTCGAAAAAAAACAGAGGGGGGCGAATCGAAACAGGATTTCGGCGGGGCCGAAAT
>JAYTRB010000517.1:0-9429 GCA_043746425.1 Planctomycetia bacterium | reverse complement strand
GGACTGTGCGGGTTTTTCTCGGGGACGTCGTTCACCCAGGACGACTTCGTGTGGCTGTACCTCAGCAAAGCGTGTCCAACGCCGACCGACATTTTCTATCGAGACGCGCTGTGTGGACAATTCTTCCGACCGCTCGGCCAACTCTGGTACGTTGCCGTGCATTCGATGGCCGGCGCATCCCTCGTCCCGTACCAGGTCGCTTTTCTCGCACTTCATCTTTGCAATTCAGTTCTCGTCGGATGTCTGGCGCAGAAACTGGCCGGTGCGCAGACTGGCGCCCTGCTGTTTCTTTTTTTCTCGATCAATGGGCTATTCATTTCGCCGATATCGAACTACTACTGCTACGTGTTTGATCTGCTTGGATTCTGCTTCTATCTGCTCACGCTCTTGCTCTTGTTTCGTGCCTATCGGCAGGAATCATGGCTGGCCGGCTGTGCATCACTGGTAACCGCTGTGGCTGCGTACTTGTCGAAGGAGGCGTTTTATACACTTCCGGGGGCGATCTTGCTGATATCGGGTTTCTCTGTCGCCGGGGAATCCTGGAAATGGCCGGTACTTCGCCGTCGGCAGCGGTGGTTCTGGCTGCACCTCGCCACTCTGGGGATGGCGATCGGCTGGCGCTGGATGATCATCGGAAATGTCGGCGGCTACGCTTTGGCTTCGATCGCCACTCCTTCGCACCTGCTGGCTCAGGTCGTTGACCGGGCGGTCATCTTCACTGGATTCGCGGGATGGTCGCTGGTGCCCCACCTGGCACGATGGAATCGCGAATCGCAATGGCCTCTCGTGGGCAGCATTGCCCTGCTGGCAGCGGCAACACTCGCGAACCGGTGGCAAAAATCGAGACCCGGCGCCATCTGGCCGTGGCTGTGGATGCTCTGCGCCTGGGCTCCGAGCATGCTGATGACGACTTATGCCCCGGTGTCGTGGTATGCCTGTTCATTCGGGTCAATTCTTTTGCTGGCGGTCGTGCTTTCGTGGTTTAAATGGGGGAGATGGATCGGCCTTTTGGTTGGCGTCTATTATTCAGTATTCGGTTTCCTGTTTTACCACGAACGACAACCGTATATCGCCCGCCTGCGCATGCAGGAGCAGGCTCTCCGCGAACTGTTTCCCGATGGGGGCTGGGGCCGCCCGCAGGGAGAGCGCATTTTTCTTTTTCGAAGCTGCCCCGACCTCTTTCCCGACCCGATCGTCAAATACGGTAATATTCCCGGCAGCCCGGTCGCTGATGTCTTGTTCTTCAACGGCGGGAATCCCATTGACTGGGTGATTACAAATCCCGAGCCGCCGATTTCCATTTGGCCGATTGCCATATCTCGCGACTATCAAACGGGCTACGTTGATATGCATGAATACCGTGCCTACGCCCTCGAATTCAAAGAGCGCCGACCCGCTGTCCTGCGCCATGGCCCTCCATTTCGATTCATGCAATGGGAACCGGACGGCACGTTGACTGACATCACCGACCAAAACCCGTGGCGCAAAAAAGGCTCTGCTGAACCATGAATCAGTCGCTAAAACCATCGACGCCCGGCTGGTTGCTTACCCTACCGATCGGCATTCTCATGGCCGGCGCGATGCTCACGTCAGCGTGGTATTTTCATGGGGATGATCCGCTGCCCCCCCACGCCCCACCAGCCCATACGGCACCTGTCGCGATCGGTCGAACGCAGAAAAGCTCCGCCGATTTTTTTTCAGAAAAACCTTCGGCGAACGCCGATATCGACTCCTCGAAACCCCGATCACAGTCCGGCTACGTTCCGCGGCGGACACGCGACTCGAGTGGTTTTTTTCAAATGGCGGCGCTCGTCAAGCCCTGGCCGCGCGGTGCGTCGCTTGAAGAAGTCGGCCAGCACTTCCGGAATGCAGGCTTCCGGATTATCGAAGACATCGACGGCAATCTGGCTTTGCAGAATCGGCCCCAGAGCGGCGCGCCCAATAATGATGAGCTGAGCTCGATTCTCGTGAAAGTGCTGATGTTCAATTACGAGGGCCAGCCCGAAGAAGCATATCAGGTTCTTGAAGAAACGCGACAACGTGTCGAAAACAACGACGAACTGGCGCACGCCTGGCTGTTCACGATCATCCATCTGCAGGGGTTGGTCTCTCTGCGCCGCGGCGAAACCGAGAATTGCATCATGTGCCGCGGGGAAAGCTCGTGCATCATCCCCATTGTTCCTGCGGCCGTGCATACGATTCCCGCCGGTTCGCGGCAGGCGATCGTACACTTCACCGAATACCTGGCTCAGTTTCCAGAGGATTACGAGATGCGCTGGCTGCTCAACCTGGCGCACATGACTCTGGGAGAACATCCACACGCTGTCGACCCGCGCTACGTGCTCTCGCTCGATCGGTTTCGGGAGTCGGAATTCGACGTCGGCAAGTTTCGCGACATCGGACACCAGGTGGGAGTCAACCGCTTCAATCAATCGGGCGGTGCGATTATGGAGGACTTTGACAACGACGGACACCTCGATCTCGTAGCCACCTCGATCGACCCGAATGCCGGCATGGGGCTGTACCGCAACTCCGCAGACGGCAAATTCGTCGACTGCACCGCGGCGGCCGACCTGAGCACCCAGACAGGGGGGTTGAATTGTGGTCAAGCCGATTACAACCATGACGGCCTGATCGATATTTTCATTCCGCGCGGGGCCTGGTTCAAGTACCCGGTGCGGTGCAGTTTGCTGCAGAATAACGGCGACGGCACTTTCACGGACGTCACGGCCCAGGCCGGGCTGCTTGACCCCGTCAATTCAAACTCAGCCGCGTGGGCTGATTATGATAATGACGGCTGGCTTGACCTCTTCATCGCCTGCGAAAGACAGCCGAATCGGCTCTACCACAACGAGGGGAACGGCACTTTCCTGGAAGTCGCTAAAAAGGCCGGTGTCGATCAGGACAGCAAAGCCTTCTGCAAAGCCGGCGTCTGGTTCGACTTCGACAACGACGATTACCCCGACTTGTTCTTAAACAACCTGGAAAGCGTGGGGCGCCTCTTTCATAACAATCGAAACGGCGCCTTCAGCGACGTCTCGCAGGCCCTGGGAATCGATGGACCACAAGAGGGCTTTCCCTGCTTGGCCTTCGATTACGACAACGATGGCTGGCTCGATCTCTTCGCGACGTCGTATTTCCGGAGCGTCGAAGGCGTCGTCAAGGGAATGCTGGGCGAGCCCTTCAACTTTAGTTCCAACAGGCTTTTTCACAACAACGCAGGCCTCGGGTTCGAAGATCAGACGCGTTCGGCCGGCCTCGATCTGGTGCTGGCCACGATGGGGTGCAATTACGGCGATTTCGACAACGATGGCTATCTCGACATGTATCTGGGAACCGGGGCGCCGGGGTACGAATTTCTGGTTCCCAATCGCATGTTCAAGAATGTGGCCGGTGTCAGATTCTCTGACGTCACCGGCACGTCACGCACCGGCCATCTGCAAAAGGGGCACGGCGTCGCCTGTGGCGACTGGGACCGCGATGGCAATGTTGATATTTTCATCCAACTTGGAGGCCCGGCGATTGGTGACAAATCAAACAACGTTCTGTTTCAGAACCCAGGTCATGCGAACCGCTGGCTGACAGTCAAACTGGCAGGAACCAAAACCAATCGACAGGGAGTCGGCGCCCGCATCAAGATCATCACGGAAGACACGCCGCCTTTGACGATTCACCGTCACGTCTCATCGGGCAGCAGCTTCGGCGCCAATCCACTGGAACAGACGATCGGCCTGGGGCCGGCAGACCGGGTCGCGCTGCTCGAGATTCACTGGCCCACCAGTGGGACGACCCAGGTATTTCGCGATCTTGCCGTCAACCAATTTGTTGAAGTCATCGAAACGGCCACCACCTATCGCACCTTGAATCTGCCACGAATTTCATTGCCCGAAAAGGGCGACGGTCTTTCGGGTGTGTTCAACGAGAATGCACAATCCGACAGTTCACCAAAATCTCAAGACTGATCCTCGCCTGAACAAAACGTCGAATTGACCGACCCCAAACCCGCTGAACGTCAAGGCCCCGGTCGAACCACTGCCATCCAAAGCCGCTCGCTTGGTTCCAGCAGAGTCATTGAGCATTCTGTTTGCAGGCTGAGTCGGTCGCGCGCCGTTCAATGCCGTTTTCCTGACGATTATTCGCGTAAATTCGTTTGAATTAGTGTTCTAAAAATCTTTTTGTCGTGCGAATTGATGAGGTGGAATTGAGACGCATTCCAAGCGGATCCAAATTGCAAAAAAACGCAGGAAACAGGGGGATTTACTTGCCGGGACATCGGTTCTGCCCGGCTACGTCTTAAAGCAGGCCGGGGTCCTCGACAAAGACAAAACGCCAACGAGCGGCAGTGCAGCCACGTGCGCCATTCCCCTGACGGTCGACGCAACGGACCATTCCCGATCGTTCTCGACCTGCCGGGCGGCATCTCACGCCGACTACGACCACCCCAGAACAATCCCTCGCATCGCGATCATGGAGAGCGCCGCAGTACCCCCCACGAAGATATTGTCGTTGCAGCGAAACGGCAGTGACTCGACAAGAGCTGTTGCGAGGACTGCCGGCCCCACGCAGAACAGTGCGGCTTCCAGAGGTTTGTGCGGGGTCGATTCACTCCAGTAGATCAAGGTCGCCAAGGGGAGTGCCGCTAGAACGAACGCCATCGTTCCGAGCCACGATTTGTGCGCATTCCACGGCAGCTTATTGTCTCCCGCGAGCCGACCAACCAGCGTGGCTGATCCGTCACCGAACGCGACAATCGCGGCCACGGTCAGAGGCAGTTCAGGGAACGCGGGAAACAAAAAAAACAGGGGGATGATGGCCACGGCATACCCCAGAATCGACGGCAGGCAGTCGTGCTCGCCCGGCCGACGAATTGTCCTTTGGAAATGAATTGCAACGCAGGCAATTACAACACAAAAAGCCACGGTCACAACCAACCACTGCAATTCCAGGGGTTGTTGGCGAGGAAATGCCAATGTGAGAAGTGCACCTACGCCGGGGGCGAAGTGCCACATTCGCCGTCGCAATTCTTTCGGTCCCAGGCGATCGAGAACCCAATCATACCACCCCTGAATGGCGGATTTCGGGAGAGCAGCCCGAGTGGAGAAATTGGACGCATGAACCCCTTCCATCGCCGGAGTGAATTTCGAAATCGACTGTCGCTGGCGGGCGAAAGTCTCGTGCGTCTTTCGACTCGACATCATGCTCTCCTCTCATCGTGTGGGATCGTTTTCGTTGCTTGGCAGTTAGAAATTGCATTTGGAATGCCGCCATCCCGAATTCCATTTTTAAAAAAATACTCAAGTCCATATCATTAAAGACGTTGCATTATTTTTATATTTCAAACGCTCATTCGGCGTCGATCGTTGAATATGGTCATTTCGGGGACAGGCTGTCGTCACAGCGATCACTGAAAAAGTCCCGATTCTGCCCGTTATTCCCGTATCCCCATGGCAAAAGGCCTGTTCACATTGCGTGCGGGGCGTGGAACTTCGCCATTTCAAAGGCATTCTTGAGTCGTCATTGCCGCAGATCATGGAATGGACAGTGACCCGCCAGCCGGGCACCGGGGTGGTCTGGCCCTTCGCGGGGGTGCCGTCGGGGGCAAAGCCCGCACTCTCCGAATGGCGTCGCAGATGATGCTGAAGTGTCGAGAATGCGCCGGCTTGAGGCAATGGAGAAACTGTAGCGTCAGGTTCTCGGGGTACGGCAGTTCGTGAAGCTGCTTCGAGGCAGGCTTTCTATGAAAAAGCTGTAATTAACACCCCTGACCTGTTGCCCTGAATATAATTTCGGTAAGTTCAAAGTGTGGGCGACGCGAGGGTCAGTTTTCAAAGGGACCGAATCATGCGTAAGCGAATTTTGCCATTGGGAGTGGCATTCCTTTCGGCGGTGCTGCTCAGTATTCCAGATGTTACGTTGGGACACGGTGGCGGGGGCGGCGGACACGGTGGTGGCGGCGGTGGGCATGGTGGTGGTGGCCATATGGGTGGTGGCGGCGGCCATATGGGCGGTGGCCACATGGGCGGTTTTGGCGGCGGTCACATGGGTGGCGGCCACATGGGCGGGTTCAGTGGCGGTCACATGGGCGGTGGCCATATGGGCGGTGGCCATATGGGCGGGTTTAGCGGCGGCAATATGGGTGGCGCTCGAATGGGTGGCGCACATCTCGGCGGCGGGGCTCACATGGGGGGCATGTCGGGCGGCGGCATGCGCGGAGGACAGATGGGTGGTGCCGCAGCACTCCGTGGAGGAGGACTGCACGGTGGTGTCGGCGGGGGCGCCTTGGGGGGCGCTCGCGGCGGTGCAGGTCATTCGGCCGGATCATTTCTGGCAAATCATAGCGGCTCAGGGATGCGCGGCGGTCTGGCAGGCGGTGCGGCGCACTCCGGAGCAGGACGCGCGGGTGGCGCCGCCGGACATGGGGGTGGCGGTTCATTCATGGCACATCATGGCGGCGGGGCACTCGGTGGTAATGTTGCGCACGCGAGCCTGGCACATGCCGGGGCGGGCCATGCTGGCGGGGGATCATTCATGGCTCAGCACGGCGGCGCACTCGGCGGTGGCGCTGCGCACGCGAGCGGGGCACATGCCGGCGCGGGCCATGCTGGTGGGGGATCTTTCATGGCTCATCACGGGGGAGGCGCAAACAATGCCGGCCTGGCTCAGCACGGGGGTGCTGGCGCCGGCAATTCCTTCGGCGGTCGGCACGGTGGCATTGGCGGACAGCACAACGGCATTGGCGGACAGCACAACACGAACAATAACATCAATAACACTAATAATATTAACAACGTCAATCGCGTGAATAATTTTAACTACGGTGGTGGCTGGGGAGGCCGAGGATTCGGTTATGGTGGCTGGGGTGGTTATGGCGGCTGGGGCGGCGGCTGGGGTCGTGGCTTTGGTTATGGTGGCTGGGGCGGGTATGGTGGCTGGGGACGGGGGTTTGGCTGGGGATTTGGACGAGGTTTCGGTTGGGGTTATCCCTTCTTTGGCTACGGCTATGGATATCGCTCGCTGCTGTTCGGTTTGGGTTATGGGCTGGGATACGGATTGTTCGGTGGCTATGGCGGATATGGTGGATATGGCAACTGGGGTTATGGTGGGTACGGTGGATATGGTGGATATGGTGGATATGGCGGGTACGGTGGATATGGCGGCGGATACGGCGGGTACGGGTACCCCAGCTATGGTTACGGGTACTCTGGGTACAGCCCCAGTTTCGGTTACGGCATGGGGTACAATAGCTATGCCGGCAGCTATGGGTATCCCACGACGACGACAGTGATCGTTGCGACCCCCGGCACAACGGCCGCGGCACAACCAGTGATAACGCCGGCCGCATCCAGCAATACGACGGCCACCACGCAAGATTTCTCGGCAAAAGGCGAAGCCGATTTCAAGGCCGGAGATTACAACGGGGCAGTGCAAGCGTGGCGACACGCCCTGGTTGATGATCCGCAGAACGCTGTGCAGGTCATGATGCTCGCTCAAGCGCTCTTCGCGACCGGAAAATTTGACGAGGCGGCGGGAGCCACGCAAATGGCCATGCAGCAGCTTCCCAAAGATAAGTGGGGCGTTGTCGCCGGCAACTACAAAGAACTGTACGGCAGCACGCAGGACTATACCAACCAGCTTCGGGTTCTCGAAAAAGCGGTGCAAGACAAACCCGACAACCCGGCCCAGCGATTCCTGCTCGCGTTTCACTACGCCTACCTCGGCTATCCGAAGGAAGCGATCGACCAGCTCGATAAAGGGCTGAAGATCAACCCCCAGGATGAAGGAGCAAAGCAACTGCGCATCGAAATGCGGGCCAAGCTACCGCAACCTGTCGCCCCGCCGACGACCCCTGTGATTCCTTCGGCGTTCTTGCCGGCCTTGAACGCAGGCACACGCGCGGCGGCATAGCAATCGTTCGGTCACCATCTCTTGACGCCCGCCCCATGATCGGGGCGGGCGTTCTGTTTTGCCCTCGCCCGATTTTTGCACTCGCAGATTTTCGAACCGGGGCTCACCGTCTGCGCCAAGGCATGGTCGATTGCTCCGGCTTCTACCGCGCAAAAACTCACGGTTGGGGGGGCAAAACATCTGGCCCTCTTTCCCGCTCACTCTGCGTGGCCCTCTTCTTGTCTGCCATTAAAAAATGGCGAGACAGGGGCCCTGCGCATTCAGGCCGAGTGGCGATTGTCGGCTTCGGCGTCAGGAAGCGTGCGATGCTTTTCGAGGATGACTCGATTGCCCGATTTGTTGTAGGCAATTGAACTCATGAAGGCCCGCATGAGCATGATTCCACGGCCGCAGGGGCGCTCGAGATTTTCGTCGGCTGTGGGATCGGGAACTTCTTCAGGCTGAAAGCCTTCTCCCTGATCTTCGATTTCGATGCGGATTTTGTGATAGGCGATCTGACAGGTAATGCGCACTGTTTTGGAGGGATCCATCCGATTGCCATGCTTGATGGCGTTGACCAGTGCTTCTTCGATGGCCAGCCGGATACCAAATACGTCGCGCTCGTCATAACTCAGCGATTCCAGGAGCTGGATGATCCGTTCTTGTACGGATTGTCCTGCGGCGGTATCGCTGGGAATGACCTCTTCCCACTCCTGAATGGAATCTTCTAGCGTGGACATAGCCTCGACAGGTTCAGGTTTCGCAGGTTCTGGTTTTCCCGCTTCGAAAAATCAGCGCCGAAGAATGGCCCTTATTATGTGCCCGCAGGAAAGCTTCAAAACCCCTCGATGGCCTTGTCACGGTTGTCCGAAATCTGGAACAGCTTGTCCAGCCGGGTAATCTTGAAAACCTCTTTGATATCTGAGCGGATCGAGCACAACCTCAAAGTCCCTCCCGCACCTTTCACCTTTTTGTCCATCGTGATCAGCTTGCCGAGCGCCGCACTCGACAGGTACTCGACATTCGTAAAATCCAGAACGATTTTCTGGCGATGATCTTCATCGACAAGATTGAATAACTGGTTCCCGATGATTTGAATATTGCTCTCGTCGAGAATCTTCTTGTCGGTAAAGCGGGCGATCGTCACGCCGTTCACCTCATCAATGTCGAGCCGGCGATTTCCTTGGGTCATCTGGCTGGTCCGTTGCAGAAAGGGAGAAAAGACTGTCACTCTCGGTCGATCATCCACCTTTCTGGCGATACTGTCAAGCGATTCTCGCTCCGCATGATGGTTTTCGGTTGGTCGAACGACTTGCGAGTTCTGGAGTTGCCTGAGGCTCCTGCCGAATCCGCAAAGTGAACGCACTGGGCGGCCTCGAGGGGCCGAAAATGCTGTCGATTGAAACGCATTTACCGAAGGTTTCCAATTCGTAGTCTGGCCGGCCGCCAGTTTTGGATTCTTCCATTTTCGCCGCCCCCCTGGCTCTTTGACCGGTCGTCTCGCGCCCGGCAGGCCGCTGCTCTTGCAGGCTCGCCTGCGATACC
>JAYTRB010000516.1:0-2480 GCA_043746425.1 Planctomycetia bacterium | reverse complement strand
CCTCGTCACCTTCCGGGCAGCCCAAAACCACGTTTCCGATGAACTCCGACTCCCTCCGATCCATTGAGGGAGTCTGCCTTCTCGCTTTGGGCCGCCCTGGCCCGATTGTCGTCCTGGGTCACGACGAACGCCCTTCGTCACCCGACATCGTCACGGGAGTCGGCCAGACTCTGCGGCGAATGGGCTGCCAGGTCATCGACATAGGCTTGGTCACACGCCCCTGCCTGGCGTATGCCATCGATCATCTCGGCGCGGCCGGCGGAGCGCATGTCACCGGAGCCGGCTGCGATCCTGGATGGGCCGGCCTCGATCTTTTCACCCGCGGCAATATACCGTGTTCCACGCCGGGCGAACTTGACTGCGTCGCCGCGCGCTATCTTCAGGGGTATTCCCGCCCATCGCGCCGCCCCGGTTTTCAACGGACATTTCAGGCGGTCGTACCTTACGAAGCCAGCTTGTTGAAACACTTTCACGCTCTGCGCCCGTTGAAGATCGCGCTGGCCTGCCCGAGCCGGACGGTTCGCGAATTTTTTGCTCGTATCTTCCGCAAACTCGCCTGTCGGCTGTTCTTCATCGAAACGCCGACACGGCAGCGGAATTTGCTCAATCCTTCCGATCCCGACATCGAACGCACTTCGCGACAGGTCTGCGAAACTCGGGCCGATCTCGGTGTCCTCATCGAAGATGACGGCGAACAATGCACGTTCTTCGACGAACGGGGGGGCCTGGTCGCCCCGCAACTCATGGGCCAACTTCTGGCGATCGTGCAAGGCCGATCCCTGGCGCCCGAAAAATTGAGTATGTCGTCAGCCTCACAGGACGTTCTGGGGTCTCTGCCAACCCGCGAATCGATGACACTCGCGATGCACCACCACCAATCATCTTTCGCCGCCGACGGTGCCGGCCGCTACTGGTTCGCTGAAGCCTACCCCACTTGTGATGCCCTCCTCACTCTCGTGTACGTGCTCCAAGCGCTTAGCCGTAGCGACACCCCATTCTCGGAAGTTATGCGTTTGCCCGGCTGAGCAAGATGCGACGTCAAAAGTCGTCGTTCGCGACTGACGTACGACCTCGATCCGCGAATGCGGTTATCTATTTTCCAGAAACGTTCGCGCGTGGCATTGCGCAGAGCGCGATCGGAAATCTAACCTTCGAAAAAAAAGTTCGGCCAACATCAACCCGTCGGACCTCCAGTTGCAGTAAGCAGAGCGGCACGACGCGGAAGTGCGTGCGGGAATATTCCGAACTGCGGTCTGCAATACGTGATTTGAACATGAACGAGTTTTTTAGGAAACCGCTGCTGAATCAAGCCGAGACGGAAGCATTTCTGTTTAAAATTGATGGAATCCATGGCCTTCAAAAGATTGCATTTTTGTGAAGGTTCATTGTCCATTTCCTGTTTTTCCTGTCTACGCGTCCCGATGGCATTACGCGCGGGCAGTCGCATATCAGCCAATAAAGTCAGAGTAACTGCTACAAACCGCAGCGTGGGGACGACCATCAAGCAAGGGATTTCCGTAGGCCGATACAAATTCCGGAGAATCCACACGGGCGTTGTGTCCTCGGAAACCGCTGCAACTGGTTCATTCGGGATGCGGAGCGATGAGAAACCTCTTATTGCCGATCGTTGTTTTAGGGTGGCTAACCGGCTGCTGCTCTTCAAAAAACTATTCTTCGAGTGAGTGTCCGTGCCAGGCTGGCTGTAAGCCGCCTTTGAACTGCCGCGCCTTGGCCTATGACGGGTCGGGCTCGCCGTGCTACCGGCCCCGAGGACCGTTCTGGATGTGCCTCCCCGGGCCATGCAGCACCTGTCGCGACCCGTGGGTGGTCTATTATGACCGAGGTGTCTGGGCTGACTTCACGAAGCGGCATGTGTGCAACGATTGCACGACGCCCTCGACGTACGCCTACGGCACCGAAATCGTCGAAAACGGCTACACCGAAAAAGCCGCTTTTCAGCAGAACGCGCCGGAAGAATGACTGGCCCCCAGTCAATATCCTTGCTCGCGTTGTCGGTAGTTCCCATAATGAGCCAGCGGCTCACAAACCGCTTTGACCAACTCAGCGATATGGGAACCGCTGTCCATGGACGCCAGTTATCGAATCGACGACACCAGGCAGATTATCTCGCCGGCACTCATCGTCTTCCGCGAATTGCTCGAGGCGAATCTCGCGTCGATGATCACCATCGCCGGGAAACCAGATCGCCTTCGGCCCCACTGCAAGACGCATAAGATGCCGCAGGTGACGAAGCTGGAGCTCGCACGCGGAATTGCAAAACATAAATGCGCGACATTTGCCGAAGCCGAGATGCTCGCGGAAGCAGGCGCACGTGACATCCTTCTGTCGTACAATGTGGTCGGGCCGAATATCGGCCGCGCGGTCGTATTTTTGAAGAGATTTCCACACGTTTCGTTCCAGGTACTGGCCGACCACCCCCAGCCGATCGCCGAATTGGGCCAGGCCATGACGGAGGCGGG
>JAYTRB010000515.1:0-6636 GCA_043746425.1 Planctomycetia bacterium | reverse complement strand
TGGGTGTCGTTTTCGAGCGATTCGATTTCGTGCTTGACTCCCCCCAGGTGCTCGAAGGCTTGTTCGAGATCGCGCTCGAGATCGGCCAGTTCGAGGCGCAGCGTCTCAATGCATTCGGAATTCTGCCGGGCATCGAACCCCTCAAGATCCTCTTCGACAACCGCCAGATCGTTGTACTCGGCACAGACGACGTCGAGGTCGTGCTGTGCGTCCTGCAACTGATCTTCGAGGAAGGTAGCACGGGCGAACGATCGCGCCCGTTCTTCAAATTCGTCACTGTTTGCCGCCCCTCCCTGAACGAGCAGAGCGTTTCGCTTGTGTTTGTGTGCCTCGACACGCTTGTTGAATTCCCGGACTTCGCGCCGCTTGAGGCGTAGCCGGCGGCGTAGGTCGCGGCGATCATTTCGCTGCAGATCGAGCAAGCCAAGTTGATTTTCCCAGTCGGCCAGAATCTCAAGCGGCTCGCGGCTCAGGAAATCGTTTTCGGGAAGACGGCGCGCCAGATCTTCAATCCGTTTCCGATAACCGTCGCAGATTCCACTTACCGTCTGCAATTCGTGCCGAGCCTGCTTGCAGGCAGAGAGCCGCTCGGCGGCGTCAACCAGAATCTGCCAGGCAGCAAGGGCCTCGTCGATCGGCAGCGCCTCAGGAAAACCCAGGCGTGCCAGAAGTTCGTTCCAGTGATGCCGGGCGGTGCCGACTTCACGCCGCGCCGTTGCCAGTTTCTTTCGCAGGCCTGCCAGCTTGCGGCGCATGCCGCAGAGGCGTCGCTGGTTGGCGGCTAGTTCGACCAGTTCGCTGATTCTGCCCTGCGCCCGACAGACGATTTCAGAAGGATCGTCAGACACTGCATTGTCGCCCCGCAGCTGGCAGATCACTTCACGGAGAGTTTTCAACTCCGAGACCGCGGCTGTGGCGCCCGCTTCAAATTCAGCCAGACGCGCCTGAGCGTCTCCTTCGTACTGAATCTTGAGGCCCCACGCCAGGCCGCCGCAGGTGATTCCCAGCATGGTATAGATGGTGCCGGCAATGCCACTGGTGGCCACCCCGGCAACCAGTCCCCAACCCGCAAGAATCACCCCCATGAAAGCGAACACCCCCAGGACGACGTACACCCAGCGCGGCAGATTCAACTGCGGTGCAATTTGTTCGCGGTGTTTGTCGAGACCCACCACCCGCTGCGCCAATTCGGCTTCGCGGAGCAATAGCGAAGCGAGTTTATTCGCTTCGGCGATCTGCTCGCGTGTCTGCGCCAATGCCGTGTCAATCGTCCGGCCGTCAAGGTCGTGAAGACTCTCGGCGAGCGACTCCTTCAGATCGCGACAGGCTCCGGCGATCCGCCGACATTTCCTCTGTATGGCCTTGCACCGCACCTTTGCCGAGAGAAACGATTCGGCTGTTCCCGACAGCCGGCGCTGGGCCACGGCGGAAATCTCAACCGCTTCGATGCGGGCCTCTGTCCAGCCGACGCCCATTTGTTCGCAAGCCGCAGCAACCTCTGCCGCCCGCGCGTCACAGGTCTGTTGCGCCGCCAGGCGGCGCTGATGCAAGCTCGTCAGCCAGTCGCACTGTTCGACGAACCCCCGCATGGCCGCGCTGTGCGCCCGCCACGGCGCCTCTTGCTCGCCATGCAGCACGGCCGCGCGCATCTGGCGAACCTCGGCGAGCAAGCGGTCACGGCACTCGGCCGCTTCGGCGATTTCATTTTCGAGCTTTTCCAGCCGTTCAAGAGCCCGTTCGGGAAAATCGGAGACTTCCGGCAGACCGTCGAGCTCGTCCCGGCATTCTCGAATGCGGTTCCACGGCCCCCACACCTGTTCCAGAAACGCATGTCCACGAAACTGCTCGCTGATTCCAGCGAGTCTTTTTCGCAGATCCGCGATTTCCAGTTCTAACTGGTCGCGACGTAAAGACCATTCGCTGTGCCGCTCTTGCAATTGCGCCAGGTCCAAAAGGCGCGCAGTTAATTCATCGTGTCGCTCAAAAAGCGACACCAATTCCCCATCTTTTTGCAGTGGATCGATGAGCGCCGCGCGGCGCTCTTCAATTCGACGGGCGGCCTCCAGAATACGAGATCCGGCGGGTCCCAGTGAAATCCCAAACAGGTGCTGCGCCACCTCGTCTCCCGCGAGCGAATTGACTTCGGTCAGCTCGCTCAGTCCGATCGCGAAGATTCGTTCGTAGATTCGTTCATCAATACCCTTCAGAACCCCTTCCAGCCAGGCTGCCGACGGGTGGGCCGCTTCATCAGTAATCAAACGCGGTTCTGCCGCCATCGCGCCCCGGGCGGCGCGGTGGATGCGGTAGCTTCCGGAAGCGTCTTCAATCCGCAACGAACCGGCAGACAAAAGTTGATCCAAAGTGCCATTCGAACTTTCGTCACCGCGATTCGAATAACCGAAGAGTACGCTCCGGATGAAATGTCTCAACGTTGTCTTACCGGCCTCGTTGAGCCCGTAAAACACGCTCAATCCGCCCGGCCCCACCGGCAGCGTCAGGTTCCGCCAGACACCGTGCCGGTCGATTTGGATTTCCGTAAGCTTCATGACGACAACTCCTCGTGGGCCGAAAACCAGTGCATCGCCATTTTGCGCGCATCGAAGGCGACTTCTCCTGCGTCGAGTTCGGCAAACAATGACTCTATTTTCACCTCCCATGGTCCGCCGCCCAGCGCCGACCCGGCCAGGCACTCGTGCAACGCCGTTTCGGGGCGGGCGAACTGTTCGTCAATCTGCGCGGCATATTCGGCGACCAAATCATCATCTCCCGCCCTCGACTGCTCGCTGTCGAGCAATGCCCTGACCCGCAGGGCGTGAGTGTGAATTCGCACGTTCGGCAGTGGATCGAGTTCCGTCAGTTCCAGGGCCAGGTCGTCGCGAAATGAATGGTCACAAAGCAATTCGAGCAGTTCACCTGTTCCAGAAAGGTCCCACCCAACCAGCCACAGTTTTTCACAAGGTTCGCGCGGCGTCTGCTCAAGGCGAGTTGCCATCTCCTGCAAGAGATCGTCGCGGGTCATTTCGGGATGAACGATAACTTCGAATCGTTCCCAGCGAACGGGCGCAGTCGGAATAAACTCTCGGCGGGGCGTATCACTTTCATCAAATTCGATCAACAGACCACCGTGCGCTCCGGTTTCGTGCGGGCGTAAGCCTTGCACCGACCCAAGGTCGTCAGGGATGCGAACAGTTCTGAACGTGCCCGACTTATCGGGGAATTGAATCTGCCAGTCCAGCCCTGCAGCTGGCTGGTTGTCGGTCGATTTGCCCACAACACCAATCGTCGCCTGAAGAATTCCCTGACGGGAGACATTCACGCTGGCTTCAAGACTGGTTCCCAGTCTGTGCGCATTCGGCGGGAACCGCAGACCCGCCGGCCAATACGACCACAAGTCAGATCGGCCCCCCTGCAGAATTACGGGGATGTCATGTTCGGCCAGTCGTCCGATTTCGCGGATCAGCTTTGCGGGGCCACGCAGGCCCTGGTCTTCAGGATCGAAACTATCCCCCGAGAGCAACACGCAATCGACCTCATGAAGGAGGCAGGCGTCGACAATCTGCTCAAAGGCAATGAGGGTTGCGTCTTCCACAACCTTACGAACATCAGCCGCAACTCCGCCGCTGCGATGCAGCTGGGTGCCGTGCAACTGATGATCGAGCAATAGCCGCGACGCGAGAATACACCGAAACGGTTCCATCATCTTGATGGGCTCCCTGCCTTGGGACTGGGCATCCTTGACCCGCGTTGAAAGTGTATCCGGGACCGCCCTTTGCGCAAACCCCGATAATGCCCTAAAAAGCCAAATCGCGAAATCTATTTTGACCAGAGAATTCCGAAGGATCCTTCGAAGCGGTAACTCTGAAGCGACGCGAACTGGACTCGCGCACTTCTGGATTTGCAGGTGCCGACGCTGAGTCGCCCCCCCCTTTCACTGAGGCACTACCAGAATGCTTCACTCAATTGGCGGTCAAACGGCTCTCACACTATAATCGCTGCCAACAATCGTAATTCACTCGGCGTTGCATCCTGGCGGCAGATCGAGTTCACGCGATCCGTTTTTTGGATGCTGGATATCCGTCGTTCGGGCCTGAGTTGTCGCTATTCTCATAATTTCACTCTACCGACAGCAGGAAGTTCACATGTCGCGTTCAATTCGCGTTGCCGCCGTCAGCGATCTTCCCGCCGGAACCGCCAAGGAAGTGATGGCCGATGACCAGGTCGTGGCCCTCTTCAACGTCGCAGGAACGATACATGCCATCGACGGCGTCTGTCCACACGCCGGGGGACCGCTGGGAGAAGGAACGCTTCTGGGCACGACGATCACCTGTCCCTGGCATGGCTGGCAGTTCAACGTGGTCAGCGGCGAGAACTGTCTCAACCCTCGCATGATCCAGAAGTGCTTTCCGGTCAAGGTCGAAGGCAATGACGTACTTGTCGAAATGCCATAGTCACGTGAGCGGGCGCGACCCTGCAGAAATTATGGCGATCAATAAGCCCGTCCGGGTTTTTCAGGACGTAACCTTTGTTCCGGGTGTCTCGTTCGCAAGGGCGGCCGCACCATTTGCCGCCTCAGAACGCATCTGTCGGCTCGCAAGCAGACGACAAACCAATCACGGTCGGGCAATTCAGCAGGAGCCCATCTCGTACCGCTATTTCGCCCTCGCCTGCTGGAGAAGGGCGCGGCATTCGCTCGCCAAAACATCTGCGGCAACATGACGTCACGACTGCGCGAATTTTGGATCACAGTCCTGTCTCACTCGCACCGATCGCGGCGAAACGCTCAGACCTCCTCATACCCCCACGGTTTGCGCATTTCGCGCGCGACAAATCCGTTGGCTGCCGCATCATTGACGAACTCTTCCTTTACGGGATCCCAACTGAGTTTGCGACCTGTGCGCAGGGCAATCGCCCCCAAATGGCAGACCGACACACTGCGATGTCCGATTTCGGGTTCGCAAATCGGCGGCTTGCGATTTTGCACGCACTCGAAGAAATTCCCCATGTGATCGTGGCTGACATACAGCCGCTCCGCACTGACGGGTAGTTCCTGCGTGAGCAATTCGGGCTGGCTGGCCTGGATCTTGTCGCGGTTCACGAAAATCCAGCCATCGGTTCCTTCAAATCGAATGCCATTGCGCTCGTCCGACGCATTCAATTCTCTGGCCGGCGCGCCGGTAAAAACCTCGGTCTCGATGGTCCGGCACGTGTGCCGGACGCCGTTGGCGTAAGTATATTCAACCTGATACCGGGCGGGGGTCGTATAGCCGCCAAGTGGCGATCCCAGAAGAATTTTCCCTTCGACCGTGACCGGCCCCGAGTGGTCAGTACCGTTTCCCCATTGCGCAATGTCGTTGTGATGGGCTCCCCAATCGGTAATCGTGCCGCCAGAGTATTCGTGCCAGAAGCGGAATGTCATGTGGCAACGCTCAGGAACGAAATCGACTTCCGGTGTCTGTCCCATCCAGAAGTTCCAATCGAGTTCGGCAGGAACGGGCTTGGACGCGAATGGGCCGCCGATCAGGCCCGTGGGAAGCAATGTGACGATTTGCTGTAGTTTGCCGATGCGACCGTTGCGAACCAGTTCGCAGGCCAGTCGAAAGCGAGGCGAGCTCCGCTGCTGACTGCCGGTTTGCAGGATCCGTTTTGTCTCGCGGGCCACTGCGACCAGCCGTTTCCCTTCGTCGATCGTCAGCGTCAATGGCTTCTCGCTGTAGACGTCCTTCCCCATGCGCAGTGCATGAATGTTGATGAGGGTGTGCCAGTGGTCGGGAGTGCCGTTAATGACGATATCGACGCCTTTGTGCGTCATCGCCTGGCGGAAATCGGCATAGGTGCGCTCGGCCTTGAATTTCTCTGCTTTTTCAGCGGCGCGATTTCGGTCGACGTCGCAGACGGCCAGGATGTTGCCGAACTTGCTCGCCAGACCCGCGTCGACTGTCCCCATCCCGCCACATCCGACGAGCAAAATGCCCGGTCGCTCGTTCGGAGATTTTGGTTCTTCAGCAGTTGTCTGCGCCGCAGTCTCTTCAAGGAACCAGCGGGGAAGTGACAGCGCACCAGCCAGAGCGAGACCCGACTTGAGAACTGAGCGGCGCGTGATGTACGAAGCCGGTGTTGCCATGAACTATTTTCCCCGCGAAGTGATACCGAAAACTTCACATATCTTAGCCCGCTCTGTGACTACCACCAACCGTCGCGCCGATGAAATTCAGCCGGGTTGCTCCGAACCACGACAGTGTGCCAGACGGTTTTCAATAAATCGAACGCACGTGCCCCTGCGGTTCAAAGTCGCGGCTGCATGTTCCATTTTGCGAAGCCATGAATAACGCCCTTCGCCCTTGCTTTTGGCACGCAAGAGATCTGCCGCGATGTCAAATGACTTGAGCCACGAAAAAACTGCCACCCTGGGAGGCTTTCATCAATTTGCAAGTCTTTTATGTCGTACATCTCACGCCGGCCTGCTCCCAGAGAGAGGGCAGAAACGCACCGCCGACTGCGGGAACCTACGGTCGCTTCGACAACACGACTTACTGCAGATGTCCCATTCGTCCAGCCTTAAAATCTTCGATCGCCTGCTGGATTTCGGAATCGCTGTTCATTACAAATGGACCGTGCCCGGCGATTGGTTCATCGATC
>JAYTRB010000514.1:0-1976 GCA_043746425.1 Planctomycetia bacterium | reverse complement strand
TGCAGCAACTTCGTTAGCTGCGACGGCGTGCACCCCAGAATCGCGGCCGCCGCCTTCGTCTCGTTGTTGCAGCCAGATACGACGTCGAGTACTTCGGCGAGTATTGCCGGAAAATCCTCGTGCTGCGGATTGACGGCGATTCTGCCATTCCGACAGCGAGAGCGCCATAAGAGACTTGGCTGGTAGTCGCAAACGAGTGGTTGCCGCACCTCGACGGCCAGACGCAGCCGCAATCGCAGGAGTGCCACCTTTCGATTTTCCTCGGCGCTGCGCCGTTCGCTGGCTTCGGCAGAGATTGAAGTTGGCGCGTGCTCGATGGCCACCGCTGTCTCGACCTTGTTGCGATGCTGCCCGCCCGGCCCCGAGCGGCGCATGCGACGGACGATGCAGTCGGCCAACAGGCGCTCGACCGGCAATGCGGCAGGATGCATTATCGCGCCCAACCCGGTTCTTTGAAAAGTTCGCCAACATTGACCATGAAGCCCGACAACACCATTCCGCCGAACAATGATTGATGTTCATCGAGGCGCTGGCCGGCCCGCCCCTTTTCGATCACATGCACCTGTTTCGTCTGCGGCTCGAGCACCCACACAAGCTCGATGCCCCAATTCAGCCAGCTCTTGATCCGCGGCTCAAGCCCGCGGCGGCGATCGTTCGTTGAAGCCACCTCGATGACGACAGCCGGCCGGACTTCTGTCAAGACCTTGCCGACTTCGCTGAATAAAGGACCACCTTTATAAAAGCAGATGGATGGAAAATGCACGGTGTCGGGGTTGCGCGCAATCATGAGCCCCAGTTCAAAGCAGGCATAGCCCCCCTGCTCTTTTTGGGCGTATGTGGCCAGCGCCTTGCCAAGGTTTAAGACGGTCGTCCCATGTTCAATCGTCGGTGGAGAAAGAATGACTGGTTTGCCGGCGATGAGCTCGGTCCACCGGCCGCCATCGGGGAGTTCGTCCAGTTCGGCGACGAATTGTTCGGCTGTCATAAGTTCGGACATGGCGGTGAATGTTTCGCCCTCGGGATTTTGGATTCGTCAGGATTTCAGATTTCAGCGTTCGTGCTGCCTGTCTGGCAATCGCGACACAGGACTTGCCTGGCAGCGGTTGCCATTCTACCCCGCCGCAAGCTTGTAGACGACTCCCTTTTGCGTTGCCCCCCGGCTAGAATCTCTGCATGCGCATTGTACTGCTGGGAGCTGGTGGACAGTTGGGAACCGCCTTGACGGGACGCTTGGTCGGGCAGGTTCTACCTCTCGCCAAGACCGCCCTGGATGTCGCCGATGGCGACCGTGTCCAGGATGTTCTCATGGAAGCGAAACCCGACCTGGTAATCAATGCCGCGGCGTACAATTTCGTCGATCGGGCAGAAGACGAACCCGACCTGGCGTTTGCGGTCAATGCCCTGGGGCCACGGTATCTGGCTGAATCATGTGCCTACCTGGAAATTCCGCTGGTGCATGTCAGCACCGATTACGTGTTCGGGGCAGAGACTGAGCGTCGGCTCTCGTACTCCGAAACCGATCTGCCCGGCCCGTTGAGTGAATACGCGCGGGGCAAACTGGCGGGAGAGCAGTTCGTGCAAGCGGCGTGCCCCCGGCACTACATCATCCGCACATGCGGACTTTACGGCCAGGCGCGTTCTCGTGGCAAGGGGAATTTCGTTGAAACGATGCTGCGGCTGGGACGGGAGCGGGAATCAGTTTCGATCGTCGATGACCAATGCTGTACGCCGACAGCAGCCAGCGATCTGGCGGCCTGGATCAGTGAGTTGATCGAGACTCATCAATACGGTTTGTACCATGCCACAAACGCCGGCAGCACCACCTGGCGAGAATTAGCCAGCGCGATTTTTCACCTGGCCGAAATGAAGGTTGAAGTTAATCCAATCACGACGACTCAGTTCGGCGCCAAAGCACGTCGTCCGGCATTTTCGGTACTGGATTGTTCAAAACTGGCAATGACGATCGGTCATCCGCT
>JAYTRB010000513.1:0-12122 GCA_043746425.1 Planctomycetia bacterium | reverse complement strand
CCAAAAAGAGCAGCGATAAACTGCCGCGCGGCTGCGGCCTTACTGAAATCCAGGGCAGGTTTCCATTTGGCAAGTCACACTTTCATGAATGTGACGGCTGGCATACCGACAGGTTGCCGCGGCGAGATTCTACGCTTTTTGCAAGAAATGGAATCAATCGCCACATGGATGACCGCCGGGCGAAGAACGACAGACAGACGGAAACGCACGCCATCATGATCTGGGCCTGGTTGAAACATGCATTTGCAATTCCAACTGAGGGGCCTTTCGAGCCGACCGAGGATCAGCGGGTGGTGGTCGATCGTTTTTGCCGGCTTGTCGTCGAGCGCGGTCTGGCCACGCCCGCGATGGTATTTCTCGAATCGGTGCAGCCCTTGAATTACGTCTCAGCGCAGACATTGCACTTTTTCGGGCCAATTCTCTCGGCCGTGGCCGACCCTCAGATCTGCCAGTCGATCGCCGAGTTCCTCGAGAATCGCGGCTCAGTCGATTACCTTTGCCGACAGATTGACGCACTTTCCAAAGCGAAGAAACGCGAGCGAGGGGCGTGAACCTGCTGAGGCATTTGCCCAGCGGCACGGTTGCCAGTCCGATGCGAATGGATATTCCAGGCCCCTCAAGCGGCTTCGCGGTGCGAGCCGGCAACGTCATCGAGAATTCTGGCTTTGACATGTCTGGGAAGCGCGGGCCAAGCAGCGACGACCCGCGCCAGTTCTTCTGCACACGGGTTGTCGCCAGCCATCACGGGGCTGCTGCTGGAGGCCAGGCGTTGATGTATCACCTCAACCCGAGCGCGCAGCTTTACCAGTTCGGAGTCTTGTTCTACGTCTTTCTTTGTCGGGGCCAAAAGCCAGGATGCGATCAGGCCGGTGAATGAACCAAACATTCCGACTCCGGCCGTCATCAGGATGGCGGCGACCATCCGCCCCTCAGTGGTTACGGGAAACTTGTCGCCGTAGCCCACCGTCGTAATTGTCGTAAACGCCCACCAGAGTGCATCCTGCGGCGTGCGGATATTTCCGTCGGCTGTGGTCTCAAACTGCAGAATGGCAATGCTCGAGAACAATACCAGCAAAATCGACAGCAAGGCTACGCCGAAGAACGCCCCGTGGGCCCGATAGTGTACCAGGTAGTCGGCAATGAAGCGGGCCGAGCGTATTCCACGAAAGGCGCGAAGAATTCGGATGATCCGCGCGATACGTCCGGCGCGAAAAACATCGATCATGGGAACGCTCGAGAGCAGATCGATCCAACCCCATTTGAGGTAGCCCAGCTTACTCGGCGCATGAATCAGATTGATAAAGAAATCCGCCAGGAAAATGAGGCAGAGCCCCTCATCGACATGATCGAGAATCGCGCTGGTGCCATCACTTAAGGGGAAAAGCGTTTGGGCTGCCAGGGCAAGGAGCACGTAAATTCCCAGCCCGAACATGAACAATTGATAAGGCCCCAAATCGGCGTGCGGCTTACCAGCGGGCTGGGGAGCAGGCCCCGAACGCTCGGGCAAAGTGTCAGTCATGGAGGCAGCATCCAGAAGACAAAAGATTGAAATGTGTGCCGTGGCATGCGTAAGATGCCTCTTTAATCGGATTTCGTCAATCTGAAATACGACTTCACGAGCAGGCTGCCGGCACCACTTAGGATTCAAAATTGTGAAACAAAGCGGCGACAATATGGAGACCGCCACGCGTGCGTTGCATCACGGAGAAGTCTCATTCGCGTTCGGAGCCGCGTGGCGTCACCCGGGGGGAAGGCTGCATGCTTACTGGCCGGCTCCAATGGGGGCCGACGCGTGCTTCGCTGCGGCCGGGTTCACCGACTTGAAGGGGGCGATGAGGACGCGCTCGATGGCAAATGGAAATCGATCGTCGACCGGGCCCTGGCGTACCTGGTACACCACTTCGGACCTGCCCAACCGCTGCCAGAGTCGAACGCCCTTCTCCCCGCGAGACCACGGTTCCTCGCATGGATCTTCGGTCGGTCGTTGAACGAGGTTCTCGCCGAATGGTCGCTTTCCAAACGTGTGCTCCAGTCCATGTTGGACGATCAGCTGCCGGAAGTTGTTGTGACGTTCGGAGTGAACGGGCTGGCCAAACTCAGAGCGTCCGATGGGCACCCCATCCTCTGGATCTCAATCGCTCCGCAAACGAAATTCGATCCTGATGATCTGGCACATTTCCTGGCCGAAGGATGCCCCGTGCATTCGACGCAGCTCGACTGGAGTCGTCTGGGCCGATGATCTGCGACACCTTCTGGCCGACGGATGTCACGCGCATGGGACGCAACTCGACTGGAATTGTCTGACTCAGTGTCCGCCAATTCCCGGAACCGGAAAGCTCTTGCAGAATTCCCGAATCTCACATCCGACTTGCTCGATCGTCGCCGAATCGTCAGCGGCTCGCAGAACCTGCAGAATCCAGGCCCCCACACGCTTCATTTCGGCCTCTTTCATGCCGCGGGTGGTGAGTGCCGGCGTTCCCAAGCGAATGCCGCTGGGGTCGAGCGCCTTGCGCTGATCGAAGGGAATCATGTTCTTATTGACAGTAATGCCGGCCCGATCGAGTGCCTTTTCGGCAATGCTTCCCGTCAGTCCGATGGCCGTCACATCGGCCAGCATCAGATGATTATCGGTTCCGCCGCTGGCGAGTTTGATTCCCCCCGACATCAGAGTTTCGGCCAGCGTCTTCGCATTGGCGACGATCTGACGCGCGTAGATTTTGAATTCCGGCTGCAAGGCCTCGAGGAAACAGACGGCTTTGCCCGCCACGATGTGAAGCAGCGGCCCCCCCTGCATTCCCGGAAAGACGGTTTTATCAATGGCCTTGGCATGCACTTCGCGTGTCAGAATGAACCCCGAGCGTGGACCGCGAAGCGTTTTGTGCGACGTGCTGGTGACGTAGTCGGCCACAGGAACAGGGCTGTTGTGGATTCCCGCGGCGACGAGACCCGCGTAATGCGCCATATCGACCATGAACGTAGCGCCCACTTCGCGGGCGATCTCGGCAAACCGCGCGTGGTCGATTTCGCGCGGGTAGGCGCTGGCCCCCGTGACAATGAGCTTGGGCTTGTGCTGGCGGGCCAGCGCCACTACCTGATCGAAGTCGATGCGATGGTCGCTTTCACGAACTCCATAATGCACGGCGTTGTACAATTGTCCCGAAAAATTGAGGCTCATGCCGTGCGTCAAGTGCCCCCCGTGCGCCAAGTTGAGCGCCAGATAGGTGTCGCCCGGTTTGAGCACCGTCAGATAGACCGCCATGTTGGCCTGCGAGCCTGCATGCGGCTGCACATTCGCGTGTTCGGCGCCGAACAACTGGCAGGCTCGGTCGCGCGCCAGCGACTCGACAGTGTCGACATATTCGCATCCGCCGTAGTATCGCCGGCCAGGATACCCCTCGGCGTACTTGTTCGTGAGCACCGTGCCTGCCGCTTCGAGCACAGCGGCGCTGGTGTAGTTTTCAGAGGCGATCAGTTCGAGCCCGTCGTGCTGACGGGTCATTTCGTGCTGAATCGCGTCCCAGATTGCGGGATCGGTTTGTTTGAGCGAAGACATAGCGCGCTTGAAACACCCTGCATAAGTGAATCGGGCCAGCCGGTTTGTCAAAGTGTTATAGTTCAGCCGGCAAGCGAACGCTACTCAACGGGCGCCGTTACGGGTATCCTGAATTGTCTTTCCAGGAATTCGGAATTTTGAAGACTTTTTTCGCATGGAATCCAGCACATCCGACTCGCGCATTCCTCAGGCTCCGGCACTGGCGGGCGAACGGTTGGCATTCACCGGCACTCTGGCGTCGATGACGCATAAAGAGGCTCATGTGCGTGTTGTCGATTGGGGTGGGGTGGCCGCCGAACACCTCAGCCGGCAGACGACGATGCTGGTCGTTGGCGAAGAAGGCTGGCCCCTCGAAGATGACGGTAACCCTTCGGTAAAATTGCAGCAGGCCCAGCGTCTGCAAGTCGAAGGGGTCGATTTGCGGGTCGTTCGCGAGTCGGAGTGGCTGGGGTTTGTCGGCCTGGACTCGCGCCGAGCAGAGATTCACAAACTCTGTACCCCGGCCATGCTCAGCCAGATGCTGGGAATTTCCGTCCACAAGATTCGCCGTTGGGAACGATTGGGGCTGATCCAGGCGGTAAGCCATGTGTGCCGTCTCCCCTATTTCGATTTTCAGGAAGCCGCAAGTGCCCGGCGCCTGGCCGAACTGGTCGATGCCGGGGTGCCGATCAAAGAGATTCAACGCAGCCTCGTGCGACTCGAATCGGTCGTCGAGGTAGGAACTCGCCCGCTGGCACAACTCGAAATTCTGGGCATCGATCGGCACCTTCTGTACCGCGACAAGCAGGGGCGGTTGAAAACGGGAGACGGGCAAATGTTGTTCGAATTTGAAAGTCTCTCGCCCGCTGAGTTATTTGAACCTGAGTCGCTGGTCCTTCCGGCCGAACAACCGTCGAATCGAAGTGACTGGTCAGCTCAGGACTGGTTTGAAAGAGGACGCCGGCTGGCAGACGAAGGCAATGGGGAGTCCGCTATCGAAGCCTTCCGGATGAGCCTCATGCAGGATTTCGAAGATCCCGAGGTTCATTTTCATCTGGCAGAAGCGCTCTACCGGCAGGGGAATACTTCGGGGGCTCTTGAGCGGTATCATGTCGCCGCCGAACTTGATCATAACTTTCTCGAAGCCTGGACGCAGATCGGTTGCATTCTTGCTGAATCGGGGGAACTCGCAGCGGCCGTCGAGGCCTTCGATATCGCGCTCGATTTGCATCCCGATTATCCCGACGCGCACCTGCACAAGGCCGAAACGCTGCATCAGTCCGGACGGACGAACGAGGCGGTCGTCCACTGGCGAAAGTACCTTGAGTTCGACCAGACAGGCCCCTGGGCTCAGGCCGCCCGAGAGCGGCTCGAGGAAATGCCCCGGGTCTAAATCCACTGAGCTTGGCCGGTATGGCGAGGCATTTATCCCCGCTTTCAGCCGACTGTCAGCCTTTCGGCTTTTGACCGTTGTCGTGACCTGGCTTCTGAGCTTTGGCAGCCGGCGCCGCGATCCGCAGGTCGGCCAACGCCACCCTCCGACCGGCAGTGAACATCTCGCGGTTGACGTCCCGCGAGGCGGCTCCCTTCGTGGTGTTGATCGCTTCGTGCCACGCCTCAACTGCAATCGGCAGATGGGCCGACAACACACCCAGCATGAAAAAATTGAGGTTTCGCGGACATTCGGCCTGATGGGTGAGATCAGTTCCGTCAAACCATTCGATTCGTGAGTCGTGAACGCAGTCGGGGGGAATGTCGCCCGCCGCGGTCAGAGCGCCGGGCTTTCTCCAAAGCCGATTGGCTAAAGCGACACCATCAGCCTTGAGGAACGGCAGATTCTTAAGACACTCGTAACCCTCGAAGGCCAGAAGCAGATCGATCCCGCCGTGACCGCGCAGAGGAGAATGCAACTCCTGCCCGATGCGCACCTGGCAAGAAACGCTGCCGAAACGGCGGCTGAGGCCGTGAATTTCGCTTTTCTTGACGTTAAAGGAGGCCAGCATTGCCGCCGCGGCGAGCGTATCGCCAGCAAGCACCACTCCCTGGCCCCCCAACCCGGCGATCAGCGTGGTCACTGGACGAGCGGTTGCGGCTGCGGCTTCCATTCCCTGATCTCCACAAGGTTGGGGACGATCGTCTGCGGCGCCAGTGCCCCTTCGGGACAAGTCTGGACACAAAGCGTACACCCCACGCACAGGTCAAGATTAATACTGGGTGCGATCTTTTCATCCAGCATCTGCCTCTCGATCGCCACACATCCGACCTTGAAACATTCGCCACAGCCGGTGCACGCTTCTTCATTTAAATGCGCCTGCTGGATGGGCGCTTTGGCTTTGAGTAACAGGCACGGAGCGCGGCTAATTACTACGGCCGGGCCAGGGTGGGCGAGCGCCTCGCGCAATGTTGCTTCACTTCCTTCGAGATCGTAGGGGTCGATGACGCGGACCCATTCGATGCCAATCGCTTCGACCAGCTTTTCGAGGTTTACGCCGCGTCCCTTTTCGCCCTGGGCCGTGCGTCCGTTGCCCGGGTGGCCTTGCAGACCCGTCATGGCTGTCGTGGAGTTATCCATGATCAGCACGGTGCAGTGCCCCTGATTGTAGACGAGGTCGAGCAGCGGGGCGATGCCCGAGTGCAACAGCGTCGAATCGCCGATCATCGCCAGGGTCTTGCCGCGCGCGGTTTCTCCCAGCGCCTTTTCCATTCCCAGGGCGGTGCCAATGCTGGCCCCCATGCAGACCACGCTGTCGATGGCGTTCCAAGGCTCGAGCGCCCCAAGCGTATAACAACCGATGTCGCCGGCGACGCGCACCCCGAGTCGCGTAATTGCTGTGAACACCCCCAGGTATTGACAGCCGGCACAGATTCGAGGAACACGCGGCGGAATCGCCGGATCCCCTTTCTCGAGCGGTTGCGGGGCACGCTGCTCTACGCTGAGTCTGATACGTTCGGGAGTGAGTTCACCCACTCGCGGCAGCCAGCCTTCGCCCTCGACAGTGATGCCCAGTGCACGAATCTGCTCTTCGAGGAAGGGGTCGAGCTCTTCAATGACCATGACGCGGTTGACCTCGCCGGCAAACTGGCGAATCAATTCAACCGGAAGGGGATACGTTTGTGCGAGCTTCAGCACCGAAGCCGTCGGAAAGGCCTCGCGGACGTAGCAATACACCACCCCCGAGGTGATGATTCCCAGATCCCGATCGCGCAGCTCGATGCGGCTGAAAGGCGACAGCTCGCGACGCTCGGCCAGCGCCTGCAGGCGGTTTTCAATCGCGGCGTGGCGGAGCACTGCTTGCCGCGGAAGCAGGACGTATTTATCGAAGTCGCGCACGAACCCCGTGGCCCCCGCCGGTCGTTCGGGCGGCGAGCCGATCTGTACGACAGTCTTCGAGTGGCACAAGCGCGTCGTCATGCGCAACAACACGGGAGTATCGAACTGTTCGCTGAGCTCGAAGGCGTGGGCCACCAGGTCTTTGGCTTCCTGACTGTCGGAAGGCTCAAGCATGGGAATCTTGGCAGCCCGCGCATAATGGCGACTGTCTTGCTCGTTCTGCGAGCTGTTGGCCGAGGGGTCGTCTCCCACGACCACCACCAGGCCCCCGTTGACCCCCGTATAGGATGCCGAGAACAAGGGATCGGCCGCCACATTGAGGCCGACATGCTTCATTGCTACGAGCGCCCGCGCCCCGGCGAAAGAAGCCCCCAAAGCGACTTCGAGGGCCACCTTTTCGTTCGTCGACCACATGGCCTGAATCGTGCCATACGTCGAGAGCGTTTCGAGAATTTCGGTGCAGGGAGTGCCCGGATAACTCGTGGCAATGCTGACGCCGCATTCATAGGCGCCACGGGCGACGGCCTGGTTTCCCGAAAGCAACAGCCGCGTGCGCGACGGCTTATTCATAGTGCTGTCTTCTGATCGAGTAGGTCGGAAGCCGACAGAATCCTGGCGGTCCGATCGATAAAGGGCATCATGTTGCTGAGCACGTTTCCGGGGCCGACTTCCACAAATGCCGCACCCCAGCCTTGTTTGAGCGCTGCTACGGTCGCATCCCAGCGAACTGGAAATGCCAGAAACGCACCGAGAAAATCGCGGAGCTGATCGGCCGTCTGCACGACGCTGGCGTCCTGGCTGCTGATGAAAGGGACGTGCGGCGTGCAGAATTCAAGTCCCGCCAGATGCGACCTGAGGCGATCGGCAAGCTCAAACATTCTGGGGGTGTGCATGGCGCGTTCACCGGGCAGCCGTTTCGATTGTTTGGCCCCCTGCCGCATTGCCGCCCCCAGCACGCCTTCGACACCACCGACGGTCCCTCCGATGACGTATTGCCCTGGAGAATTCCAGTTCGCCAGGTACACTTCAGAATCGGCCGTCACCAGCGCCTGGACCACGCTTTCAGACAAACCGATGATCACGCCCATCGCCTGTCCGCGTCCGTCAACCAGTTCTTCTTGTAAGACTTCAATTTGAGTCACCAGTTTCAGGCCGGTGAGGAAATCGTAGCCGCCGCACACGCAGGCGGCGGCGAGGGTTCCTAGACTGTGGCCGCTCACGGCGCGCGGCTTAAAACCGAGATCTTCGAGAACGGCTGCATACGCACATTCGATGACGTAGATGACCTGCGCCTCGTGCCGCGATGAAACATGCTTGCGGCCCGAACCTTCGAGGCACACGTCTGCAATGCTATAGCCTAGCTGTGATTGTGCCTGCTCGATGAGCTTGTCGGCCACCGGAAAGCGGCCGATAATGTCGTGGCCCATTCCGACATAGCGACAACCCAGTCCGGGGAAGAGCCAGATGCCAGTCTTGGTTGAATCGGTCAAGGTTGTGGTCGAATCGGTCCCAGTTTTTGTCGAAGCCATCCCAGTTTTTGTCGAAGCCATCATAGTCGAGTCCGACGATCCCGAAGGCGCTGATTCAAGTCTCTCGCGATCGAGGTCGACGCTGCTCAGGGGCACCGCCACGGTACGCTCCCTTTCTCGACCCAATTCCTGAGCCATCGGCTGGCCGACAAGCAATGCCGAAAGTTCATCGGCCCACTCAATTTGAAACGGACGGACCGCCGGATTTGCAATTATTGATTGGCGGAGAGGCGAGGCTGCACCTGATTCACGGCCGCAGAGAACTGCGGTCAAATCTTTATTGACAGGATCCGGACGGTGATTCCCAAGGCCCGCAGTTTCTTAAGACCCGGCTTCTTAAAACCCGGTTTCCCAATGCACATTCTTAATGACGAGTCTTCCGCCGCACATCCGATCTAGGCGACTGCTCCTGCAAACTGATCGTGCATTACGATGCAATACAACCTGCAAGCAATAACCAACCACGCTTTGACTTGCAGGTCGAGAATGATGGTACCACGCCTCCTGGCAAAGTTCAATGAATTTGTCGGGCTAATGAAGGGTCGACGCGAAATCGGGACGCAGGCACCGTTTCAGGCTTCCTGGCTTGCCGAGATGGACGTCGTCGGGAATCGCCCCGGCGCAACAGCATTCACTGTCGCACGTTAAAAACTCGCGAACGACTGTTCGCTGTCGCATCTCAGGGGCTATTTATCGTCCACGGCCGGCAGTAACTGACCATCTATTCCGGGAATTCTTCGGGGCTCTTGAAGTTCTGCCAGCCTTCGCCGCTCAAGGCCTTCAAAAATGCCACCAGATCGCTCTTTTCCTGTTCTGAAAGCTTAAGCGGTTTCATCCGTTCGTCGAGATGCGGATTCTTGATCCCTCCCTTATTGTAGTGCTCGACGACCTCTTCCAGCGTCTTGAGGCTGCCATCGTGCATATACGGTGCGGTGTGCTCGATTTCTCGCAGTGTCGGAGTCTTAAATGCCCCGCGATCTTCCTCTTTATCGCTGACCATAAAACGGCCCAAGTCGGGCATGTCTTTGCCCATACCGATGCCAATGTTGACGTACGAGCCGTCGGTGAAATTGAACCCGATGTGGCAACTGTCACAGGCGGCCTTGTTGAAAAAGACATCCATGCCCCGAATTTGTGAGGCCGACATGGCTTGCTTTTCCCCCTCGTTGTAACGGTCATAAGGGGCATTTCCCGAATAAACCGTTCGTTCATAAGTCGCGATGGCTTTCGCCACGTGGTCGATGGTGATGTCTTTTGTGCCGAAGGCTTTGTCGAAGCGCTGCACATATCCTGGCACCCCCTTAAGACGTTTGGTGACAGCAGCGTGAGCTGCATCGGCCGTCTTCTCGGCAGTCATTTCGATCGGATTGCCCAGGGGCCCCTTGGCCTGCGCTTCGAGCGACCCCGCGCGGCCATCCCAGAATTGCCAGGTATTGTAAGCCTGATTAATGACGGTCGGCGCGCTGCGGCCTCCTTTTTTTCCGGCAATGCCGGTCGAGACCGGCGCCCAGTCGGTGAAGGCTTTCTCGGGAGCATGGCATGACGCGCACGACACAGTACCATCGTGCGATAGCCGCTTGTCGAAATACAGAAGTCGCCCTAATTCTGCCTTCGCGGCCGAATAGCGGTTGTCTTCGGGCCATTGCACTTTTGGCAAACCAAGGGGTGGTTTGGGGGGCTTGTCAGTTGCCGAATCGGCCGCCAAGGCCGGCATCAGCCACGCCACAATCAACGCCAGACCTGCCACGAATACGCCACAGAGCACGCGGTGTCGCGTCGTCATCAATGCCATCCTTATGATCATCCTTCACCACCACAGACACGCGGTCGGACCGCAATTACCGGCAGCCGCACGCTCATGCACATCGAGTCAAGCGGCCAGCTTGTCTCGATGCACATGAGATTCCGGCGTGTCACCTTGGAATTCCAAAAACAATGTCTATTTCGGCTTGTTGACGGTGCCCTGCACGTACAGCGCCTTGTGGCCGTCAACATCGGTCAACGTTCCATGCACAGTCACAACGCACGCCATGAGATCGACGGCCTGCTTGCGGAATTCGGTCAGCCCGTCGCGGCGTGAATCGTGCTCTTCGTCGATCAACATGTAAACCGCGCCGTCTTCGCTCAACAGGCCGACCGGCTGCCCATTGCGGACGCACTTCTGACCGCAATCACGATGCTTCTCGCCGTGTTTGCCGACTTGCAGGTAGCACGACAGGTCGATGATTTCGCCGACGACCGTTGTCGTTTTTCCCGGTACGGGTTTCCCCATGATCGACGACTTCATCGTCTCAGTGCTCCAAGGCTCATCCGCCTCGACCTTTTTGCCAACTGCCTTGTCCTTGGGTTTGTCAAATGCACTCTCAAACGGTTTTGAGAAGTCGGGAAAGAGAATGCCCGGCCCTTTGGCCGCAGCGGCCGCCAGGCCGGCGACCAGACACAAAGGAACGGCGACCGATGCGGTCTTGCGAACGATCTGTCGAATCGGTGAGCGTGCCATTTCGAACTCCTTGTTTGTCAGGCGGGGTCAATCTGGAACCGGCAATAACAACGCCAGATGCTAGTTCTGCGACACCACGATTGCAAGGACCGGCCGCGCCGTGTCGTGGGGGCATTTCAGATTTCCGGCGGTTCGGGATCAGAGGGTGGCTGCCGCTTTTTTAGGCAGAGACAATTGCGGAGACTGATTGGCTCTGGGGAGTGATAGGCCGCGCAGACCAGAAGCACCAGTCCGGCAACACACAGGATTGCGGAACAGGAATCCAGCGGTCGATATTTTGAATCCGAAAACGCAGCGATTGCCAGCCCGACTGATCCGCAGGCAGTGCCGACGATTAGGCAAACTCGATAGATCATGCCGTGATGCTATCAGAAAGCGCAAACAAAACCCCGCCAGATTTCTCCGGCGGGGCCCATCGCTTCTGGTCCTACGCTGCGACCGTGGCCATGACCCGCTCATACAGTTGCTAAATCGACCACAAATGACTCGCCACCTTTGCGGCCATTGCCGGCGTTCCGTTTATGCTGCCGTGCATCCAGCAGAAATTGTAAAATGCCACGTCGATTGCCACGGCCGCCGCCAGGTTTTCCAGCTTCTTGCTGACGCATAGGGTCAAGCGTGTGAATCTTTTCATGAAGATTCGCGTCGTGAGGTCCACGCGCTCGACGTGTGACGTGCATATCGTGTCCAGGTTCATCGAGCCGAATATTTCAGTATGATCCGTCCCGACAAGTTCAGGGGGCCCGTCGCGGCCCGGTTGATCGGCGTTCCTGGAATCTTTGATGATTTGACCGTACCGGCAGTACGAATCGCAGGCCACAGGCGGGTGTCGAGAGGTCTCACTCCCCGCTGATGCGTGTCAGTTCCAAGACCGTCTTGTGCCCCGATTCAACCGTTTCCTGTCGAACCAGCCGCAGGTCTGAGTCGTACCACACCTCGACCTTGACGTCTCCGCCAATCTTGTAGTGCAGGCACGGCTTCTTTTTGCCGGCCACCGTCAGGTATTCTTCGCCCACACGTTGCACGTCACCCCGCAGCTTTTGTCCCTTGTCGGAATCGAGGAGCGATACGGCCCTGGCTACGGGCTTGCTTGCCCGACGACCTCCGCCAGCGGGAATGATTCCTTTTTCTTCGGTCTGGTCATGCATCTGTACGTGCTGCGGAAGCCGCCAATACGAAGTCGCCCACGCCTGGGGATCAGCCGGCGACGTCTTGCCGTTGACGGTCACG
>JAYTRB010000512.1:0-7956 GCA_043746425.1 Planctomycetia bacterium | reverse complement strand
ATTGCGGCCTGGGCCAGAAGCAACACGTCGTCGACGACATGCAGCACGCCGTAGGGCCGGGCTTTCAGGTTGTGGTATGTTCGCGATGTATGAAAGGGGCGCAAGACCAGCGTCGTAAACGCCTCGTCGACGATCGGCCCCATCGGCGCAACGTTCAGTTCGTCGTTTTCATCCAGACTGGTAACAATCCCTTCGAGAATCATGATACTCGAGAGATTATACCGCAACGACAGATCGAATTCTTCCTACCGCAACAGGCCCAGCGAGAAGCTGACGATTTGGGTGGTATCGAACGACTGTTTTAAGAGTGGCACGGCAAAGTCGACAGCGATAGGTACCGGCCCCATCATGGGAACCGTCAAGCGGAACCCGGCGCCGACCGACATTCGGAAGGCGTTGAGCGATACGGTGCTGTCAACGGTTCCGAAATCGGTGAAGGTGACAATCTGAACTGTGTTGTCGGCCGTGATGGGGTACAGGTATTCGAGCGATCCCAAGGCCTGAAAGAACCCGCCGATGCGAACGCCATTGACGGTCGGCGTCACGCCATAAAAATAGAACCCGCGGAAACTGCTGAAACCGCCAGCGTAATATCGTTCGAAGAAGGGAGTCTGGCTGCCGGTCCAGCCGAAGGTTCCAGAGAGCGAGATGATTTGCCGGCTGCCTCCGTCTGGCCGTTCCTTGACCAGGAAGTATTGCTTGGCAGTGACATCGACTTTGGGAAAGACGAAATTGGCGATTCCCTGTTCATAGGCGGCTTCGAGGTAGTGCCCTGATCCGGGGAGGAAAGAACTGTCGCGCGTGTCATGGACAGCGTTGACGCGGGCCGTCGAAAGAAAGTTGTTGCCCAGTACGCTCGAGATGTCGATGGGGGTCGGAACGCTCGGATTGGAAATCATGACGTTTTCGGCTCTGACGACGACTGACCCCGACAGATACGGAGAGAATTGATGTCCCAGCCGGACGCTGCCCCCTTCACGGTTCTCAGTCCAGTTCTGGTAGAAGCGAGTAAAGTACTTGCCGTTGACGCCAAACACGATGTCTTGATCGAGGAAGTAGGGGTCGGTCCAGCCGGCCGAATACTGGCTGAAATACAACCCGGGCATCGCCTGCAGATTGAACTGCTGTCCGCCACCGCGGAAGGCCGTGCCGTCGACGATGTCCTGAATACTCGTCGGTGGGCGGGCGATGTCGAAATTGTTTTCCTGCAACGTGGCATTCCCGATCAGCCCCAAGTTGCTGTTAATTCCGACGCCGAATGACAGGCGGCCTGTCTGGCCTTCAGTCACATAGATTTGCGGTTCGATGTAGGCGGGAGGCTGGTCGTCGGGCATGAAGGGATCATTCGCAAGACCCCCCGGGGGCGTGTCGGAACCGAAACCTTCGGGATCGTCGTCGCCGAAGGCGTTCTGTCCGCGGAAGATGAACGGTTTCTCTTCGGCAGGGTCTTCGAGGCCGAAGTTCGGCCGGCGAAATAAGACGGGTTCCTCATCCTCAGACTGCGAGAATCGGCTCGGTTGAGCAATCGGCACTGACACATTACCTGCTGCTGGCACATTGCCTGTGGCCGACGTTTTTGCCCGTACTGGATTTTTGACCGGGGCTGGATTTTTGACCGGTGCTGACGACTTAACCGGTTTCGAAGATTTGACCGATTTCGGTTGCGACAGTGGCGGGGTGTCGGGGGGTGCGTTTTGTCCCCGTGCGAGATTCTGCGGACGGCGCGGACGCGGAGCGCTGCCATCGGGGAAGGGGACATCGATTCGCGGAGGATCTCCCTGGGCTCCTGGTTGGCCGCCGGCGAAAATCTGAGTGTTCTTTAATCGTTGCTCGCTCTGCTTCATCTTGGTGCGGCTGGCCAGATCGCCGGGCCGGAACGTCAACTGATGCAGGATCGTCGATTCTTTCGTGTGCGGGTGCTCTCCCTGGATGTGGACGTGAATCGGCCCGATGCGGTAGGGTTGGTCTTCGTTGATCATGTAGACGAGGTCGACGCTGCCCGGCTCTTCCGGAGTTCGCGTTTTGGGCTCGACGGTGGCGAAGATTCTTCCCAGATCGCCGTATTGGATTTCGATTTTTTCCTTATCGTGGTTGAGGAACCGTTCGTTGAAATACTCATTCGGGCGGACTTTCATGTCCTTCAGCAGGTTTTGGGCGCTGAGGACGCGATTTCCCAGAAATTCGATGTTGCGAACTTTATAGCGCATCCCTTCATCGATGGTGTACTCGATATGCACGTTGGCCTTGTCGGTCGAGACCATTTCGTTCTCAGTAACCGTTACGTCGAAAAACCCCAGCCCCTGGTAATATTGACGCAGCGCCTGCTTGTCTTCAGGAACCGTAGTCGGATCGTACTTTCCGCCGAAGAGCCACAGGATTTGCGTTTTGGTCTTCACACGGGTTTTGAGAACACCGCCTTCGACGAACTTGTTTCCCTTGAAGCTGATCTTCGTGACGACGACCTTGGGGCCTTCGTCGATCTTGAAGATCACTTCGCGATCCTCGAGTGAATTCCCTTTTTCGAGTTCAACTTTGGCGTGCAGGTAACCCTTGTCGCGGTAATGGTTCTCGATTCGGCGGGCCGCCTCTCGATTCGAGCCCACATCGTATCCGGCTCCCACCTTCAGCCCCGTTAATTCTGTCAGCGCCTTATCCTTGAACTTTTTATTTCCGGTATAGGTCACTTTCTGCAGCATCGGCTTTTCGAGCACTCTGAAGACCAGAACCTGACCCTTCCCGTCTTTCGTGCGTGCGATTCGCACTTCGACGTTGAAGAACCAGCCGCGCTTAGAGGCCAGAGTCCGCACGTCTTCTTTGATCTGTCGCGGATCGGGCACCCGGCCCTTCCGCGTCTTGAGCAGCTTCATAATCTCTTCGGTTTTGATCGATTTGTTTCCTTCGATGACGACATCTGCCAGCGGCTCGCTGAGCTGATCGAGATCGACCTCTTTTTCAAAACGCGCCGATTCTGATTTCGGACCCGACAGATTTGCAGGACTTGCCGCAGTCTGACTCGCCGGGTCGAGCGATGTCGATTTCCAGCCGGGTTGGCCGCCGACCGGAGAGTTCTTCAAGGGCGGCAGCCGGGAGGGAGTCATCTTCTTTCCCGTCATTCCCGGATCGAGCGCAGGATCGGTATCGGGCTTAGGAACAGCGGTTTGCTTGATGTCGCGTTTCAGCCGCGGCGCCTCCATTTTGGGAGCATCGTCGAGCGCTGGTTGCAGTTTGGCTTTGGGCCTGATTTGCGGATCCACTTCGGGAATGGCGGGAATCTCGTCGCCCGCGGGGGCATCGGTATCTTCTGTCAGGAACGGATCGACGACTTTCGAGCCCGATTTTGAGTCATCCGCAAAGACCACAGGCCAGTCGTGCCCGGCGTCTGCCGCGAGAAACGCGGCGACGACGAACAGACAGCGCACGGCGCCTGGGAAGACGACGTGGTTGCCGCGGCATAAAAGCCGGACACCAGACATAGGTGGTTGGTCCCGGTGGATTTGCTGTTAGCGAGAGGACTTGACCGATTGCCGGAATGGGGGGCGGGAAAATACCGAAATCAGTTTGGCAGGGCAAGATGACTTTGCACAATCATGTAGATTGCAGAAACTGCACAATCTACAGCGTTTCCCCAAGGGCATAGATGCCGCCGCATTCAAGAATTTGATCGTTCGCTTCAAACAGCTTGCGCAGGACGGCTTTATGGATTTTCATTTTGAGCCCTCCCACCCCGATGGCACCATAGCAGATGACTCCGTCGCGCTCGATTCCCTTGTCGACCACCTCGATTCCGGCGATTCCCGCCGGGGGAACGGCATTCAGATCGATCGCCACCTTCAGCGATGAGAGCGACTTACGAAGGTTCGCCGGAAGGAGTTCGGTTCCGGCTGCTCCGGCAGCGATGACCAAATCGGCACCCTGGCAGGCCCGCTCAAGGTTGTCGATTTTTTCCGTTTCACAGGGAGTCACGTCGGCGTTCATCGCCAGTGTGCTGCAAATGGTCTTGCAGGCCTGCGCGGCGCGGTCGAGCGAACGCGATGCCAGGCGCACTCGGGCGCCGCCCGTTGCCAGCAGTTGTGCCGCGCGTAAGCCTACCGGCCCCGTTCCCGCGAGGATAACGGCGGTAATTCCCGCGCTGGGGAGATGTTTTCCGGCCAGCAAAACGGCTGCGGCGGCCGTTGTATTCGAGCCGTTCGAATCCATCATGACCGAGACTCGCAAGGGACCGAAAAACGCATCGCGGACCCGTTTCAATAGTGCCTCGCCCGCGGCGACATTGCTGCCGCCAATGAAGATGGCGGTGTTCGCGAGGTCTTTCATTCCGCGAGTGAAGATGGCTCCATGCACGATCGATTCGACCGTCTCAGGCGAGACGCCGCCGTAACTGAACAGGTGATCGACGTCGGCGTCGATGGCAACCACGCGATCGAACGTGCTGGGCTGCGGATCTGTGTCGAGCTGAATCAGAATTTTTTTCATTGCAATCCCATGCATTGCCAACAAGTAATGGCCGGGGGGTGCATCGATCGAAGCCCCTCGCTTCAATGTCTGGAACCGGGCCGCTGCCGGTTGAATGCCGGTTTCTGGCAGAATCCAGAGAAAAGCCCACGGGCCAGAATACCCGTGGGCTTGCGTTGAAATTAAATCTTGCGCGACACACACGTGCTGCGCGGTGGCGCCGCCCGTCAAACGCCCGAGAACGGATGCTTGGCGGTATCTTTCTTGGCAAGCATCTCGCTGGCCGAAGGCTCGTTCTTCATGGCACGGGCGATGGACAGCTTGGTGGCCTCGTAGTTGTATTCAAAAATCTTCTTGTCGTCTTTCGCTTCCCAGTGAATGAAGACGCCACAGACAATGACCAGGTTTTCGGCCTGGTCTTTGGGGATGATGCCCTGTTCGACCGAATCGGCGACTGCCTTGGCCACGGCGAACTGGGCCGGACCGAACATCTGAACGGCTTGCTTGGCCCCCTTGATCGTCACCTTGGTGATCATCACGGTCGCCGGTTTGACGGCCAGGTTGGGAGAGAGAACGGCCAGCAGGTTGCTGTGTCCGGCGGACTGTCGCGCCAGCGCGTTGGCAAAGGCAACTCCCACGGGGCCGGCCTTGTCGCCGATCAACAGATCGATGTGGGCGATCTCGTTACCGTCTCCAACCAGCGCTTCTCCGATGTACATCGACATAGTTCTCTCTCCTCAGGGGTGCAAACGGTGTGTGCTTGAAATGGTCTTCCAAAATGCAACTTGCCGGGCGGGCTACCGCCAAACTTAGATAACAATTCGGCAGTGGGAATGCCAGTTTGTAGCCGATTTTTTTGGGATTCATCGTTGATTCAAGAGCCAAGCGGAAAATCGCCTGTCGCCTCTGGGGGTTCGTTTTAGCCACGAAGATTCACACTGCATCTGCTTGATAATTTGGGTTAAACAATCGTGTGCGGTCCGATAAACTGGCGTACAATGCCTGATTCAGAAAATGACTCGACGACACCTTCCCTCCTCATTCTGGGGGCCAGCACCCGCGCCGCGGCCCATTCGGCGATTCGGGCCGGCTTGGCTCCAGTCTGCGCCGATCTTTTTGCCGATTGTGACTTGCGTGATTGCGCCGAAGTGCTGGAGGTGGCCGATTATCCTTTTGGCCTGGTGGCCGCGGCGCGGGGAGCGCCGCCCGGCCCGTGGATGTACACCGGAGGAATCGAAAACCACCCCGCCCTCGTATCGCGTATCTCTCAATCGCGTCTGCTGTGGGGTAACCGGCCCGATGTCTTGCGCCGCGCTCGTGATCCGTGGTCGATCCAGCGATTGCTTCTCGATGCCGGGCTGCCGGTTTTGCGCATCTGGCCGCGGCAAGCCACGCCTCCCGCCATTGACGGGCAATGGATGCTGAAACCCGTGCGCGGCGCCGCCGGTCGTGGGATTCGCTCTTGGGATCATCATGCGATCACGAGTGCAGCGTTGCACGAACGGCATTATTTTCAGGAGTGCGTCGTCGGCATTTCCGTGTCAGCGGTTTTTATCGCCTTTCCGCAGGAGACAATTCTTCTGGGAATCACCCGTCAACTTGTCGGAATGCCGGAGGTTCACGCCCCGCCGTTCGCCTGGTGTGGCACGATCACCCCCATCAATTTGCCGCCGCCGATCATTGCGACAATGAATGCCGTTGGCCGGCATCTGGGGTCTGTTCTGGGCCTCTCCGGACTGTTCGGCTGCGATTTCCTCGTCGATCGGGAAACGGCGTGGTTGACGGAAGTCAATCCCCGTTACCCCGCCGCGGCGGAGCTTGTCGAATCATCGCAGCAGATTCCGATACTCGATTGGCACCGGCGGGCATGCGAAGGGTTTCTTGATTCCAGCCGTCGGTTCGCACCCCCTGCCGGCGATTTGGTCAAGGCACTGCCTCGTGGTGTTGCTAAGAGCGTCGCACGCCCAGTCGTCGGAAAAATTGTTCTCTACGCCCAACGCGATCTAAAGGCGCCCAATGCAACGCGATTTGTGTGTCGGCCATCGAGCGGGCAGGTGGCGGCCTCGCTGCCGTATATGGCAGACATCCCGCTCCCCGGCCAATTGATCTCTCGGGGCCAGCCGATCTGCACGCTTTTTGCCCGCGCGCCCTCCGAATCTGAGTGCCTGGCGCGCTTATTGCGCCGAGCCGCGCGCTTCGAGCGGCGAATCAAATGACAGGGCGTTTCCCGATCTGTGCGACGATAGCCCGGCCCACCTCTTCGGTCGTTGCCGTACCTTTGAGATCGGGGGTCCGCAGTTTGCCCATGCGCAGAAGATCGGTGACTGCACTGTGAATGGCCGCGGCCGACGCCGCGAGAGCGAGGTGCTCGAGCATCATCGCCGCCGAAAGAATCGCCGCCAGTGGATTGGCGATTCCTTTTCCCGTAATATCGGGGGCCGAGCCATGTACCGGTTCGAACATGCTGGGGCTCTTGCGTGTCGGGTCGATGTTTCCGCTGGCGGCCAGCCCCATGCTCCCCACGACGATCGCTGCCAGATCGGTCAGGATGTCGCCGAACAGATTGCTGGCGACGACCACATCGAATGATTCGGGCCGGCGAATGAATTCCATGACGGCCCGGTCGATCAAAAGCGATTCGGTCTCGATCTCGGGAAACTCACGGGCGACACTCGTAAAGCATTCATCCCACAGAACCATGCCGTAGCCCTGCGCATTGCTCTTCGTGATTGACGCCACTTTCTTACGCGGTCGGGTGCGGGCCTTTTCAAACGCCGCGCGAATGATTCGTTCGCAGCCGCGACGCGTGAAGACCGCCGATTGAATCGCGACATCGTGGTCGGAATGCTGGTAGAGCCGGCCACCGATGTTGGCGTATTCGCCTTCGGTGTTTTCGCGAAAAACAAGGATGTCGATCGAGCAGGGGGCCTTGTTGGCCAAGGGGCTTTCGACCCCCTCGTACAAATACGCCGGACGCAGGCAGACGTATTGGTCGAATCGCCTTCGAATGGGCAGCAGCAGTCCGTTGAGCGTGACATGATCTTGCACTTGGGGATGCCCGACGGCGCCCAGCAGAATGGCATCGTGCCGGGCCAGCACGTCGAGATAATCTGCCGGCGCCATGCGGCCGTGCTCGAAGTAAAAGTCGCTTCCCCAGGGATACCTGGTCCAGGTGAACGCCGCATTCGAAAGCGACGCCGCGGCATCGGCCGCGGCGATTGCCGCGTGAGTCACCTCGGGCCCAATGCCGTCGCCTTCAATGACCGCGATATTGAATTGTCTCACGTACGGGTCTCCGGCTGGAAATCATCCACAACCTTGAACAGATCGGCAACCTTCACTTTGAATCCTGGCAGAACAGTTCCACCGGTTAGCGTTTGTGTCCCCTTCACGACGGTGGCCTTGTCGGGCGAAGAAAAGACTTTAACGGTACGCGTCGGCCGATCGACAAATCAGACAAGCTCAACCACGCCCTCGAAGTAATCCGCCAGCATTCTATCGCAC
>JAYTRB010000511.1:0-3518 GCA_043746425.1 Planctomycetia bacterium | reverse complement strand
TGCTAAGTTGGCTTGAGGAACGAGATGGCATGCCTTTCGAATCAACGCGTGATTTTACGGCGTGCTGCTGGGTACTTCGTGCGTTCTCGGAAACGCCCGGAATGCGTCTCTTTGATGCTGTTCTCGGTCTCCTTTCGATCAAACTGCCAGCGTCGACGCTCCCGCGTCTAAGAACAAGATCGATTAACCTGGGTGACTTGTTGGGATCGCCCATTTCGCGCTCGAACAAGATGGCAGGACCATCAGCGTTGTACCCTACTCAGGATTTGAGTCGATGCTTTTGGAAGGTCTCATGACCGACCCGGGCGAATTTTCGCGACTCTCGTGGTTCATTTCGTTCGTGGTGATTATGCTTTCCACCGCGTTCTGAACGAAATACGTCAGTACCGAAAGCCACACATGCCCTTGGCCCTTGCGCTTGATCTGGGAACAACTTCGATTGCCGCCGTTGCCGTCGCCGCCGACGGGCGTCTGGTGGCGCATGTGCAACTGCCGAACGATTCGGCCGTGGGCGGCCTTCCTGCCGGACATGCCGAGCAAAATCCACTGCGGATTCGCGAACTGGCGGGTGCGGTACTGCGGCGACTGGCAGACAGCCTGCCCGAGCCGCCGCACTGTCTGGGAATTACCGGTCAGATGCACGGCGGTCTCGTCGTCGATGCGGGCCGCCGGCCGCTCATGAACCTCATGACCTGGCAAGACCGGCGTGCCAATCTTCCTGACACCGAGCAAACGGGTACGTACCTCGAGACGTTATTGCGAAATTGTCCCGAATCGGCATTACATGCCACCGGTTGTCGACCTGCGGCAGGTTTTCTGGCGGTAACGCTGTTCGTACTGACCCGGCAGAAAAAGACCGATTTTTGCGCTGCTCCGGGCGACGGACGTCGCGCGGCGTGCGTAGCCGACTGGATCACAGCCGAACTGACAAACGGCCCGATCGTCACCGATCCCGGAGACGCTGCCTCATGGGGCGTGTACGATCTTGAGTGCCACAACTGGAACGACGCGTTGTTGGCGGCGTGCGGTTTAACACGAACGCTGATGCCCGAAGTGCGTGAAAGTGGCGCCGTTCTAGGAGGGCTCTGTCGACAGATGGCGCAGACAACCAGCCTGCCCGAGGGTTTGCCGGTGTGCAACGCCATCGGCGACAATCAGGCGGCTGTGCTGGGAAGCGTCCCGGCGGGAAGCCCGGCCATTCAGATCAACGTAGGGACGGGCGGACAGATCAACTGGCCCATTGACCGCTTTATGCGGCTGGAGGGGATGGAAACGCGGTATCTGCCGGTGGGCCGGCTGATGCTCGTCGGCCCGGGACTGTCGGGCGGCGATGCGTACGCCTGGGTAAATCGCACGGCAGCCAAATGGCTGGCCGCCTTCGGCATCGAGAAATCGACAGACGAAATCTATGCCTGCATGAATGAATTGGCCGCGAGCCTATCTGAGATTGACGATGGCCTCGTGTGCGAGCCGTTGTTTCGGGGGTCGCGGTGGAAGCCTGCCGCGCGGGGAGAGTTTCGTGGCGTGACGTTCGACAACTTCTCGCTGGGGCATGTTTCGCGAGCCGTGTTACGCGGAATCGCAGAAGGGATGTACTCGTTTTACGCGGGAGCCGGGAGGAGCCAGCCAGCATCTCTGGCGCGCATCATCGGTTCGGGGAATGGTCTGCGCAATAACCCGCTTCTGGTGCGTGAAATCGGCCAGCGTTTCAGCCGGCCCGTGTGGTTTCCGTCCCATTCGCAAGAAGCGGCCTACGGCGCGGCACTGCTGGCCGGTGCGTCGACGGGGGTTTGGCCCGACCTGGAAACAGCGGGGCGAAACATCAGCTTGATACCGGCAACGCCGTAGCGTGCCGCGGGAATTGGCTTCGATGAGGATGACTGAGTCTTTGGCCATGGGTTCCTGAACGGTTTGGATTGGTGTCATTTCGCGAAGCGGCCGGTGATGTGCACGCCTCTGGGAGACACTCGATTGCAGCGGACTGCGGCAAACTGTGCCGCAGAACGCAGCTGGCCAAAGGTGAGGTGTAAAACGTAGTGGCATTTTCCGACGACATTGGCTATGTTTTGAAGCATTCGACAGTGTGTTTTCATAACCCTTTGTGGTGTGCGTCAAGTTCAGGATGTTTTCGTAATGACAACCGAGCCAGCTCCGCAGGAAACTGCCCCTGCCCCCCGAGTTCAACTGAACCCGACCGTCAGCCCCGAGCAGGACCGCCCTGTTCCGTCGTTTGCCTCTGAGCCCGCGCCGCCGCCAGTGAGCGAACCCCCGCCGCCCGTCGAAGAAGCCGCCGACCGCGGCCCCAGCGCGACACAAGTGGCGCCTCGCGAAAAGATTGAAATTCCTGCCAAGGGTACGGCCCTCGACGCCGAACTCGAGGCAGAAATCAACTCCGCCCTTTCTGACGCGGGCAGCCTGGCTCTGGGTGATGTACCTGCCGAAGGGGCCGTCGTCGCCGCAGCCGTACCCCGATCGGATGGCGATCTTGTCCTTCCCGCAGGAACGAAGGTCAAAGCCAAAGTGCTTTCGGTTCACGGAGAGAACGTCATCGTCGATTTGGGAATGCGCGCCTCGGGCGTCATTTCGGCGCGGAAATTTCCGGAGGGCAAGCTGCCGGTCGTGGGCGATACTGTCGACGCCGTCGTTGAAAAGTACGATGCGGCTGAAGGCCTGATCGAACTGCAACCCGCAAAGGCGGTCGTCTCGAAACCCGCCGGCGACTGGAACGCAATTGCCGAAGACCAGATCGTCGACTGCATTGTGACCAAGTTGAACAAGGGGGGGCTGGAAGTTACGGTCAGCAATCTGCGAGGGTTTCTGCCCGCCGGGCAGGTCGATATTGTTTTCTGCTCGAACCTCGAACAATTCATCGGCCAGAAGCTGCGGGTGAAGGTGACGGAAGTCAACCGGCACAAGAAAAACCTGATCGTCAGCCGGCGATCGTTTCTCGAAATCGCCGTGGCAGAGGCTCGCGAAGAAGCCTGGAAAACGCTGGAGGTCGGCCAGAAGCGAACGGGGACGGTGAAAACCCTTAAGGAGTACGGGGCGTTCATCGACATCGGTGGCGTCGATGGCCTGGTGCATGTCAGTGAACTGTCGTGGGGACGCGTCACCCACCCGAAGGACGTCCTCAGCGAGGGACAGCAGGTTGAGGTTCAGATTCTGAGCATCGACAGTGAAAAAGGAAAAATCGGCCTGGGAATGAAGCAGCTGCAGGCCAGTCCGTGGCAGGGCATCATGGAGCGGTATCCCGTCAGTTCGACCGCGCATGGCAAAGTCACGAAAACCACTGAATTTGGCGGTTTCGTTGAGCTTGAACCGGGCGTCGAGGGTATGGTGCATATCAGCGAGCTCGATCATAAGCGCGTCCACCGGGTCACCGACGTCTTGCAGGTCGGAAAGGAAGTCGACGTCAAAGTTCTGTCGATTGACCCCGACAAAAAGCGAATCGCACTCTCGGTCAAAGCGCTTCTTTCCCGCCCCGAATCAGCCCCGAAAAAGACAGACGAAGATCTCTC
>JAYTRB010000510.1:0-7707 GCA_043746425.1 Planctomycetia bacterium | reverse complement strand
TGGGCCAGCGCAGAAATGCCGTCAGTCTGCGGGGCATCGGGCTGGCCTCCCGAGCCCCCTGCCGCCTGATCGTGTTGCGGATCATTTTCGCCGGGATCGCGCTCGTCGGGTTTCAGTGCATCGACCAGGTCGATTGCTCGCTGCCGGGCGGCCTCCTGCGCTTTCTGTGTCTCGGCCCCCGCGTCGCGCTGAGCCAGCCGTTCGGTCGCCTGCCGCATGTTGCGGGCCGCTCCTCTCAAGGCCATCACAAACACCTCGGCAGCCGAGAGCTTCTCGATAATCCGGTCAGTCTCTTCTGCCAGATTTCGCTGCGCGGTTGTCAAATCGCGGAGCGAAACGAGCTGACCGCGACTCCATTTGCCCGCCTGTGAATGCAAGGCGTCGAGTCGGCGAGCTTCGTCGATGGCCGCCGACTGCCGCGGAATGATTCCCTGCAATTCGTCAGCGACCCGCGAAAGCTGTTCGCGGGCGAGTTGCTCTTCCTGATCGTGCTGCTCACGGGCAAGTTCGCGCTGCGCCTGCTCAAGATCATCGATCGCTTCCTGTTGCTGTTCGGCGGCCGCAGTCTGCTCGCCTTGATCGAGCTCGTCTTGCGCCTGCTGCATTCGTGACGCCGCGCGCTCGGCACTCGTCTGAGGCTTTTTGGCTTCGAGCCGCGCCAGACGGCGGCCCATGCGGGCAGTATCTTCTCGCAGTTTCTTCTGCTCCTGGGCGAGTTCTTCAAGCTGCTTCTGGCGTTCTGCCGGGTCGTCATTCTGCTCGGCCTTTTCCACTTTTTGCAGCAGATCGGCCTGGCGGTCGTGCAGCACCTGCAGTTCGGTTTGGGCCTGCTTGAGCTTCTTGACGAGCATTTCCGTGTCGCTCTCGCCCTTTTGACGAATCGTGTCTTCGAGATCGTGCAGCTTTTTCAGAATTTCCTGCTGCGTTCGAGCGGCCTGCCCCATCCGGTTTTCACCGATCTGGCCGGCGGCATCTCGCATTTCACCGGCGATGGCCCCCTGCTGCGATTGCTCGACGGCCTCTTGCAGTGTGGCGGCGGCCGATGGGTTTTCTTTCGCCAGGCTGTCGGCCGTCGCCCGCATTCTTGTTTCGATCTGTTCGAGTTGCTCGGCCTGTTTCTTTTGTCGTTCGGCGATCTTGGCCAGGTCGGCCTGTTCCTGATGCGAAAGCGCATCGGCCGGTTTCGTCAACGTATTCTTCGCCAACTCATTGGCGCGCTCGTTCAGTTCGACTTGCCGCTGGACGATGTCAGACAGTTCGCGCGCGGCATCATGTTCGCCACGCCATTGCGAGAGATCCTGCAGCATCTCTCCCAGTGACTCAAGCACGGCAGCCTGATTTTCGGAAACCTGTCGCAGGGCCTCGTCGGGACGATCGGCGGGTTTCTCTTGGGCCGGCTGCCCGAGAGTTTCACCCGCAGCAGGAGGCTCGCCCGGCGTCTGGCCAGCGTCAGTCTGCGACAAACGAGAATCATTGCGTACGCGCGAATCAGATTTTGACTGCACGAGCTTTCGGGCTTGCGTCAGTGCCTGCTCGATGGGGCCCAGGTGTTCGTGATTGAGTCGGTCGAGTTCTTCGGTAATGCGCTGCAGACGCCGTTCAGTTTGCGGCTCGTCGATCTGGTTGTAGCGTAACTCTTCAACCAGATCTCGCGCCCGTTTTTCAAGACCTGCCGCCGGGTTACTGAGTTGTGCCGCGACCTCGCGCTGTCCGATTTCGGTGCGTTTCAGCGTATCGACATCCTCGGAACGAAACGTGTCGGCGTTCCTGATCTGAACGAGCAGGTCGCCGACCTGATCGTGCGCCTGTTGTTCGAGTTTGAATGCCCGTTCAAGATCGTCGAGCAGGCCTTCCTGGCGTTGCGCGATTTCCTGCGACTTCTCGGCAGACGAAACGATGTTGAGCGTGCGCGTCACACTTCGCCCGACGTGAAGCGGCGGCGCTTTTTCAGGAGCGAACTCCGACGACAAATCGAACTCGTCGATGGCCTCTGTACGGAAGACGATTTTCGCGCCCCCAGCAAGCGCCAGCGGGCCAAGTTTCCACTCGTATTCGGCGGTCTGCGTCAGAGGTTGCTCCGCGCCGGCAGTAAACAGCGAGAACACCTGCTCCTCATCGGTCTCTGCCGGTTCGACCTTGTAGACCAGCCGGATTTCTTTGATTCCCAAGTCGTCCCGCGCGACCGTTCGCACCGCGACGATGGCATCGGCCGTCACCTGCATGTCCGAGGCGGGCTGCACAATAGAGATCTCGGGCTCGAAATCCTGCAAACCCCGGATTTCATAACGCGGAGGTTCGGCATCTTCAAAACCCTCGGCATCTTTCAGCGCAAGCCACCACGCATGGATTCCCGAATCGTGGATGACAAACGAGCAGTTCAATCGCCGCCCGTCATCTGCTATTTTTACCTGAAAGCGTTCCTGGTCTTTCACGCGCAAAATTGCCTTTTCGACCACCTTGCTGGCCACGGCGACAATCTCGACACGCGTGCCAACCAATCCCTGAACGTGTCCGACCCCTTCTGGCAGGCGCTCGGCTGGCCGATGTGAATACGCCGGAGGAATCAGCGTGACCTGCAGTTTCTCGACGACCGGCGGGGGAATCACGAGCAAGCGGCGCCAGGGCATCTGGTCGTCGTCGCCGCCGATCGCGCGAAACTCAAGATCGCCTCGGACCGCAAGCAGTTGCCCCACGGCCACTTCCCGCCGCTCTCCCTGTGCATCGCTCACCGTCGTCGGACGCATCACCTCGGCCACCGTCTTTTGATCGGCCAGCCGGTACTCGAGCGTGACGCGCGACGGTAGATGCCCCGAGGTGTTTTCGGCGAATATCTTCAGTGAATCGCCGCGCGCAATCGAAAGTGGACGGTCGGCATCGAAGTCGAGTGTCATGAGGTTGCCGTCGAGCAATTGCAGATTAGTCGCTCGCGGCCAGGCCGGGGCCGAAAAGGGAAATACCAGCCGACGCAACGCAATCGCCGACAGCTTGATATTCAGCCCTGCAAGAAGCGTCGTCACCAGGCACACGGCCAGCGCGATAGCGGCAATTCGCCGCACCTCGCGGGTGTCGACCACATCGCCGCAGTCGAGGCGATCGAGGCGGTCAAGCGTCTTTTCGACGACCGACTTTTGCAGGGCCGGAGAGCCGATGCGCGGGTCGCCCCCCGACTGCATGAACTGGACTGAACTTGCCAGGCTGTCCTGAAAGCCGGGGTAGCGGTCTTCGATCCGCAGCGCCAGGTCGGTGTCACTGAGATTAACTTTCAATGGTCCGAGCAGATACCGCCGGGCGATGTACACGGCCCCGGCAGCGATGGCCAGAAGAAAGATGAGCCGCACAACCGGATCGTCGAAATGTACCATCCAGTCAGCCACGCACACACTGACGATCGATCCCAAAATGACGGCCGCCAGCCAGCTCATGCCGTACGTCACCAGCACCTGCCGCAGGCGGCGGCGGATGTCGGTCAAACGACGGTCGAGAGTGGTGGACATTGAGGTAAAGACCTTGAGCGATAGCTTTCAAAACGCAATCATACCAGTCGCCAGCGCTTCCTCAATATCCATTCCAGACTTAAAATCCCGCAGAACAGGGTCAGGGGCAACCAATGCTTCCACAGCCGGATGTCTTTGTTCGTTTCGAGCGGTACGGGGAGCCCAGCCGGAATGTCTTGCGCTAATTGATCGGCAGACAGCAACGTATAGGTCTTTCCGCCAGTGAGCAGGGCGGCCTGGCTCATTTCTGCCAGATTAGTCCGCAGGATTCGCGCCTCGCGTTCGCTGGGCCGAACTTCGAAATCCTCGGCGGGAGGCGCCTTCGCAAACGACGGAGTCGCCACCCAGGCGTGATATTTGCCTTCTTCGGCCTGGGGGAGCCGCCCCTCGAAAACGGCCACCGACTCGGGGACGCGCGTCAGCACCACTTTCTTCTGCGTTCCTCCCGGACCTTCCACGACCACGGTCACGCCGTCGTTGGCTGCGGGGGCCAGCTTCTCATCCAGGAACCGCACTCGAAACCCTACGGTTTCGCCGGTGTGGTACACTTTATGATCGACCGACAGTTCGGCCCCCGGGTCTTTGCCCAGCAGCTTCGAGCGGCTCAAATAGCGGATGGCATGCACCCAATACCTGCCGTAGAAAACGTCTCCGGTACGAAAGCGCCAGCGCCACAGTTCATCGGTCGCATGAAATAGAACTTTTCCGTTCCCGAACCGCTGGGTAACAATCAATGGAACCTTTCCTCGAGCTGCCAGACGCTGCGGATGCGTGGCATACACAATCGCGCCGGGCTTGACGTCCCGGGCTTCGACCATCCAGAAAATTCCAGGAAGAAACTGCCAGACCTCCTGGCTTTCTCGATCGCCGTCGGCGAAGCGGAACATCGCACTTCCTTTGCGGCCTTCGACCGTCATCTCTGGCCGAAAGCTTTCCGTCAGCGGTGCATCGAGCGGCGGAACCTTGAGCCCTTCGAGCTCAATGGGAAACAGCGTTTCGATCGCGGTCGCCCGGTACGACGCCGGGTTGTAATACGGGCCGGCGACGAACACGATTCCACGTCCCCGTTCGCTGACGAAGTCGCGCAGGTTCTCGAGCACGGTGCTGCTGAGGTAAGCCGGGTTGACGTCGCCGAACACGACGACATCATATTGAAACAACTCTTCTTTAGTTACTGGAAAGTGCGGCAGGGCCGAGAGGTCTTCCTGCGCGTATTCGGGGTCGGCGTCTTGCAGCACGGTTTTCAGTTCGACCGTCTTTTCGCGCTCGAGAAGCGACTTGATCTCGCGGAATTCCCAACGGGGGAGGAAATCGGCAAGCAGCACGCGGATTTTTTCGTCGCGGACGGTGACATGTCGCCGCTCACTGTTGTTTTTGACATTGGCTTCCTTTGCGACCGGCACGGCTTCGATGACGAGATCGAGGTCGCCCGCCGTCAGGGGGGTATATGTCAGCTCGAGTTTCTGCGGCTTGCCCTCTTCGCCGATCGTCACGTCGTGCGAGGCCAAGACGTCGGTCTGCCCTTTCTTCTTGAGAACGACTCGCGTCTTTTTGCCCGTCAAGCCGTGTCCTGTGAGGGTGTACGAAAACGTCACCGGGTCATTGACGAAGGCCACGTCATCGACGAGAACATTGTGCAATTCCAGATCGACAACCGGATCGGGATTTCCCACCGCCACTGTAAACAGGGGAACCGATTTCTGACGGGCCAGGCGTGCGGCGGCCGAGAGTTTTTCGCCTTCTGTGGTGATGCCATCGCTGATTATCAGAATCGCCGAAGGAGGCGCTCCCCGCAGACCATTGAGCACGTCGCGCAGTGCGTCTCCCAGCCGGGTCTGGTCTCCCTGCGGCGCGATGTCGCGTATGAGGGGCAAAAGTTCGTCGATCTGTTCGGGCCGCAAATAGGCGTTCATTCCGATCACCGTTTCGGCCTCAGCCACCGTGTAAAACCGCAGCTTATGATTTTCGAGCAGCCGTTTCAGCAATGCTCCGTTCTCTTTCAGCAATAGCGCTTTTCCTCGATTCAGCCGGCTCGGTTTGTTGAGTTGCGCGTCTTTTAACAAGGCTTCGGCCTCGACCCGCGCTTCAGAATTCGAAGGCAGGTCTTCTGTCGCCATGCTGGCCGAGTTGTCGAGCATCACGACCAGAAACGGCAGGCCGGTGCGCTCGATCGAGAGCACGGCCTCGCTCAGCATGAACAGAATCATGGCCAGGGCGGTAAGACGCAGCAGCGCCAGCAGTCCGCGGGCTTTTCGCGACAGAAGGCTCGCGTCGCGGCGGTAGACTCCGAAGACATATAATACGGCCGCCACTGAAAAGAGGAGCAAAACCCACGAAGGCCAGGGGAAGTTCTGCGCGTACCGCCATGCCGTTCCCTGTCCGGGATCGGCTTCCGGGATGCCCAGCAGCCATTCGGCGATCTTTTTCAGCAGGTGCATAGGCTGTTATTGTGTGAAATCGACAACGATTGCGATAGTCTGACTGCGCGGCCGTGCGGACGCCCGCGCTGTTCTGCGCCACGTCAAAGTTAGAACTGGGCCGCATCGGGCTCACACTCTGGCTCGACAAAAGCTACTCTGGAATCAATCATCATGGTTGGAAATCAGGCCATGCGAATATTGATCGTTGAAGACGAGTCGAAAACGTCGGCCTATCTCGCCAAGGGGCTGGGCGAACAGGGCTTCGTCGCAGATGTCGCCCCCCCTGGCGACGACGGGCTGCACTTTGCCCGTACCCAGGATTTCGATTTGATCGTTCTCGATGTAATGCTGCCGAATCTTGACGGTTGGTCGATCCTCAAGGCGATCCGCAGCGACGCGCCGGGCTTGAGGCTTTCGAGTCTTGTCAAGGAGGCGATGGTCACGCCTTATCCCGAACCGACTTTCCGATTCAACGCCGCAGGCCGGCGTCAATTGCCGCAGAGAGCGCTCGGAATCCTTCCGTGCGACGGCCCACCACGGCCGATCAAAAAACATGTTAACGCCACGCGGCAGTTCCCCAACGCGTAACGTGTCCGCTCTGCCTGGGCACGGGATGTTGTCCCACGACCGCCCCGGGCAATATCGGGCCAGACCGCATATTGGCAATCCCCAGTCAAAGACCTTTCCCGTGGCAACGAGGGCAGGTCTTCATATTTTTGCAGACATTCATTTTGTCATCCAATGAACTTCCGGTAAGATTAATTGTAGAGCAACTGGGCCGACAACCCAGTTTTACGGGAGACAGAACACCGGCGTGAGCGACGAGCGAAAGATTCCGACACAGTGCGATGCCAGGCGATATGCCGCCGCTCTGGCCCTGGCTGGCTGGTGGGGCGCGCTCACATTCTATGGCGCCGTTGTCGTTCCGGAAGGAACAGACCAGTTCGGCAGTCAGGCGCAGGGGCTCGTGACGCAGCAGGTCACGCGAACACTTAACCTGATCGGGGTTGCCGTAGCCATCCTTTCGTACGTCGCGCTCCGGCCGCCTGTCGCAACATCGGCTTGGGCTGCCTGGCTCGCGTTTGTCGTCAGTCAGGCTGTGCTCTTTGGCGTCCATGCCTGGCTCAGCGGGCTGCTGAAAAGTGGGGCCGGTAGAGAATGGTTTTATAACGTGCATCGCATCTATTTGCTGACGACCGCCGTCCAGTGGTGTGCCGCCCCCTACCTGCTCTGGTCAATCCTGCCCCGCGATCGATGACTTCTGCGGAACTGCCGCTTAATTGCGTCGAGTTTTCAAATCGATGGGGCTAATTACGAAGCCACTCAGGCTTACGAGCGCCAGACAATACGTCGTCTCAGTCTGGCTTTAAGGCTGATGCGTTCTGCTGCCGGTCGATCCCGTTCGCCGCGACGGGCCTGCTGAATCTTAAGGAACGACCGCAGCACTTCGCCAACCGCCAGCTTCCGTCTCCCTCCGCATCTTCTCGTGAACGGCCTCGATGAAAGTGCCTGCCGCGCAGACGATGAACATCCAAGGCGTTACGCGCTGCAAGACGGCGTGGCTCAGGCGGAGACGCAGAGAAAAGAAGTTACGAGAAATAGAGAAATCGGCTGAAGGACTCTGCCCGGTGGGTTCGAAACGTCTGCCGACGTTTGTCCGATGGCTGAATCTTCGCTTCGGGCCACCTTACCAATTGCGGGACAGCGACTCTTACCGGCAGGCCGGCCACTGCACCTGATACGCCAAACCCGCACCCAATGCCTTGGCGGGTTTCTCAGCCTCGCCTTCCCGC
>JAYTRB010000509.1:0-16918 GCA_043746425.1 Planctomycetia bacterium | reverse complement strand
CTCGCTTCTGGCACGTATCAACGAACAGGAAACGCATTGGCAAAGCCTGTCGGATGAAGAGCTCCGGCAAACGGCAGCGAAAATGCGTGACCGGTTGGCCAAAGGCGAACCGCTCGACGATTTGCTCCCCGATGCCTTTGCCGCAGTGCGCGAATCGGGCCGGCGCTATCTCAAAATGCGCCACTACGATGTGCAGATGATCGGCGGGTATGTCTTGCATAGAGGAATGATTGCCGAAATGGTTACCGGGGAAGGCAAGACCCTGGTCGCTACATTGCCGGCCTTCCTCAATGCGCTGTCGGGCCATGTCCACGTTGTGACTGTCAATGACTATCTCGCGCGCCGTGATATGGAGTGGATGGGACCGCTGTACATGGGGCTGGGGCTGACTGTCGGTTGCATTCAGTCGCACCAGGAGGGAGACGAGAAGAATCAGGCATATCAGTGCGACATTACCTATGGAACGAACAACGAATTCGGCTTCGACTACCTGCGCGACAATATGAAGCCGGTTCGTGAAATGCAGGTTCAAGGTCCGCTGGCCTATGCCATCGTCGATGAAATTGACAACATCCTCATCGACGAGGCGCGCACGCCGCTTATCATCTCTGGTCCGGCGCACGAAGATGTCGACAAATACCGAAAGGCCGACCGCATCGCCCGTCAGCTTAAGAAGGATGTGCATTTTGAAATCAAGGAAAAAGAGCACACGTGCCACCTGACTGACGACGGAATTCGCGCGGCTGAAGACATCGCGGGGGTCGAGAGTTTTTATACTGCCGGTAATATGGAATGGCCCCACCTGATCGACAATGCTTTGCGGGCGCATTTCCTGTACAAACGTGACGTGAATTACGTATCGATGGATGGCGAAATCATCATTGTCGACGAATTTACGGGACGGCTGATGAAGGGTCGGCAGTGGAGCGACGGTCTGCATCAGGCCGTCGAGGCGAAGGAAGGCGTGACCGTCAAAGCCGAAAATCAGACGTTGGCCACGATCACGCTGCAGAACTATTTCAAGCTGTACAAGAGACTGGCGGGAATGACCGGAACCGCCATGACTGAAGCCAACGAGTTCCTCAAGATCTACAAGCTCGACGTGGTGGCCGTTCCTTCAAACCGGCCCATGCAGCGCATCAATTATGCCGACGTCATCTATCGCTCTGAAGGCGAGAAGTTCAACGCTGTCGTCGAAGAGATTCGCGAAATTCACGAAAGCGGCCGGCCGATTCTCGTGGGAACCGTCTCGATCGAGAAATCTGAATTGCTGAGCGAAATGCTGGGGCGGCACGGAATTAAGCATGCCGTTCTGAATGCAAAACACCACGAGCGAGAAGCCGACATCATCGCCCAGGCGGGCCGGTTTGGCGGTGTAACAATCGCCACGAACATGGCTGGTCGCGGAACCGACATCATTCTGGGAGGCAACCCCGACCAGGCGGCGTGGGAGCAACTCAAGCATAAGTACGTCTCGCGACTTGAGATTCCGAAGTTTGAGTGGGACGCGCTGACGAAAAAAATTGCCGATGAAGAGGGAATGGTCGCCGAAGGACGGCGCGCGGCCGAACTGGGTGGCCTACACGTCATCGGCACCGAGCGGCACGAGGCGCGCCGAATCGACTTGCAGCTTCGCGGCCGGTCGGGCCGTCAGGGCGATCCCGGTTCCAGCCGTTTCTTTCTGTCGCTCGAAGACGATCTGATGCGCATCTTCGCGGGCGACTGGGTCAAAGGCATCTTGACTCGTCTGGGGATGCAAGAGGGCGAAGCCATCGAAAGCGGTCTTGTCAGCCGGCAGATCGAGAAGGCCCAGCGGCGCGTCGAAGAACGGCACTTCGAACAGCGCAAAAATCTTCTCGAATACGACGAAGTCATGGACCAGCAGCGCAAGCGGGTCTACTCCTTTCGTCAGAATATTCTCGACGGGGGCGACTGCCGCGAGATCGTCATGGGGATGCTTCGCAAGCAGATCGAGACAGTGGTCGACGACGTTCTCAGTCCCGAATACGGACGCGCCAGTTGCACCCAATGGGCCGCCCAGTCCGCAGGTCTCGAGGTCGAACCCTCTGAGCTGCACGAAACCGACGGCGAAGTGGTCGTCGAGTTCCTCAAGGATAAGGCCCACATTCAGGCCGAAGAACTGATTCGCGATAAGATCGAAGAAGACCTGTCGGAAGACGTCGAAGACCAGCGGGAATGGAACTGGCTGGCCCTCTCGAAATGGGCCAATGCCCGCTGGGGATTGAACACGAACGATCGCGAGCTCAAGAAAATCGGCCGCAGTGGGATATATGAATATCTGCTCGAGCGGGCACAAGAAGCCATCTCGCGTGCCGATTTTTCGCCCGTGCAGGGCTTTCTGGCCGAAGACTTCGGCCGACAATCGATGTCGAACTGGCTCGCCCATCAATACACGCTGGTCATCGCCCCCGAGAAGTTTGCCGGGCTCTCAAATGCAGAGGTGGTGACGCTCGTCTTCGACGAAGTTGAAAAACTGTACGAACAGAAGGAAGTCGACTTTCCGGTTGCGGTCGGGATGTCGCGGTTTCTGTCGGAGCAGGGAGGGGGCGAGAAATACGATCGCGAGGGCCTGGTCAATTGGGCCAACGGACGATTTCAGACGCAACTTCCTCCTGACACATTCCGCGGCAAGGCTCGTGAAGAAATCGATCATGTTCTCAAAGGGTGCAGCCGAAACTTCACAGGCAACGGGCGCTCGCTCGAAAAGGTCGATGAATACCTCGACCGGGCGTATGGCGCGCGGAATGGAGAAGACACGCGGCACGCCCCGGTTCGCCAGCCTGAGCCCATCGCCGAACTCGTGAAATGGGCCAACGACGAGCTGAAATCGAACGTCGACGTCGATCAACTTTTGCCGCTTCCCCGCGACGAAGCCCGCCGCAAACTTGCGCAGGCGGTTGAGACGCGCTACCGGCCCGAGCTTCGCGAAGCCGAACGATCGCTCATTCTGGAGGTGCTCGACCAGGCCTGGAAGGATCATCTCTACTACATGGACCACCTGCGGCAGGGAATCGGCCTGGTGGGATACGCGCAGAAAGACCCGAAAGTCGAGTACAAACGCGAAGGAATGAAGGCCTTTGAAGCCATGTGGAAGGGCATCGCCCAGCAAGTAACGGGCTCGATCTTCCGTCTCGAAAAAGAGAGCCCGGGCTTCGTAGGTTCTTTATGGCAGATTACTTCGACAACACACGAATCACCTGCTGGAATTGACATTGGACCTGAAAATGCCGGTGGTGGCCCTTCGAATCCAAACGCCCCTCCGGAAAGCCCCTCTTCCGACCAGCCGATCGAGCCGATTCGTCATCGCACTGAACGCATTGGGCGAAACGATCCTTGCCCATGCGGAAGTGGAAAGAAATTCAAGAATTGTCACATGAAAAAGTAACGCGCAGAGAGGTCACTTGTTCGCCTGGTTCCTGAATCTCGCCTATCTGGCGTTGCTGGCGGTCGTCTCTCCCATCCTCTTGTTCCGGATGACAGTCCGCGGCAAGTACCGCACGGGGTGGGGGCAGAAATTGCTGGGGCGCGTTCCCCGCCGCAATCAAAATCGTCGCTGTCTTTGGTTCCATGCTGTCAGCGTTGGCGAAGTTTTGCAGTTGCAACCCCTGCTCGAGAACATTTCTCGCAGTCAACCCGATCTGGAAGTGGTTATCTCGACCACGACTCCGACTGGGTTTGATGTCGCAAAAAAGCGATATCCGACGACACCGATTTTCTACTTTCCGCTCGACTTCAGTTGGGCCGTAAACTCGGCACTCGCGCGAATCAAGCCCTCGGCAATCGTCCTGGTAGAGCTGGAGCTCTGGCCGAATTTCATATTCGCTGCGGCAAAGCATGGCATTCCTGTCGCCCTTGTGAACGGTCGGATCAGCGAACGCAGCTTTCGTGGATATCTCCGCATTCGCCCCCTGATTCGGGCCATGCTGCGCAAGATTGATGTTCTCGCCGTCCAAACCGAAGTGTACGCTCAGCGGCTGGTCGCGCTGGGCGCCGATCAGGCTTCGACGATCGTCACCGGGTCGATCAAATTTGACCGCATCGAAACCGACCGCGACAATCCGCGCACTGTCGAACTTCGCCGGGCGTTTGGCCTGCGCGAAACCGAAACGGTCTTCATTGCCGGCAGCACGCAAGACCCTGAAGAGCGATTCGCGATTAAGAGCTACCGGCAATTGCTGTCGCGATTCCCCGATTTGCGCTTAATTCTCGTTCCCCGGCACAAAGAGCGCTTTGACGACGTCGCCCGACTCGTCGAAAAGGAATTCGGCCTGCCACTCCTCCGCCGCAGCCGCCTGCTCGCTGATTTGAGCACCGCTTCCCACAGCCTGCCGTCCGCGATTTGCAGAGGCTCCCAAGAATCAGTTGTTGATGAGCCCGACGATGATTGCACTTCACCGCCCATACTCTTGCTCGACACCATCGGCGAACTCTCGGCATGCTGGGGATTGGCAACCATCGCCTTCGTAGGTGGCAGTTTGACGGGTCGCGGTGGCCAGAACATGATTGAGCCCGCGGGATATGGGGCGGCCGTTTTGTTCGGCCCGAATACCTGGAACTTCAAGGACGTCGTCGAATTGCTTCTCTCGCAGCATGCCGCGCAAGTCGTGCGAACCCCCGAAGAATTGACTGCGCGGCTCGACGAATTGCTTGCCGATCGGGAAGCAGTTGCCAAAATTGGCTCCCGCGCCCGGGAAATTGTAACTGCTCAACGGGGGGCGACTCAGCACACCGCCGATTTGCTTGCCCGGTTGCTTCCATCAATCCAGACCTCCGGGCCGAACCACAAAAGCCGGGCGGCATAGATCTGAATTCGTGTCGTCCGAATGATTTATGCAGATTGTGTCCAGCGGGGAGGGGCTATGTGCGTTGTACAAGCGGCTTTCGATGCGATTTCACAGTCGATAACGAATGTCATGAATTCTACTGCTGGGGTACGAAGAATCCGTACCGGCACTCATCCGCGCAGGTTTCTCCATTGAGGCGAGTTCAAATACAACCTAAAATCTCTTGCTTCCCCCACCGGCCGGGGTGAGAATTGAACGAATACCCTTTTTTCGGTAAGAACCCAGATTACGGAGCTTCGCATGGCGAGCGGATTGTTTACGAGTGAGTCAGTCAGTATGGGGCACCCCGATAAGGTCGCCGACCAGATTTCCGATGGCGTCCTTGACGCTTTACTGAAACAAGATCCCGCTTCCCGCGTCGCTTGCGAAACTTTATGCACGACCGACCTCGTTGTTCTCGCCGGAGAAATCACCACGTGTGCCGAGGTGGACCACGCCAAGCTAGTCCGTCAGATCGTGGCCGACATCGGCTACACCGGCACTGAGCTGGGTTTTAGCGCCGAATCGATCCGGATTTTTCTCGCCCTTCACAGCCAGAGCGGCGACATCGCCATGGGAGTTGATCGCGATGGCGCTGGCGACCAGGGGCTGATGTTCGGCTTTGCCTGCAATCAGACTCCCGAGTACATGCCGGTGCCGATCGCCTTCGCCCACCGCATCATCAATCGCCTGACTGATTGCCGCCAGAACGGAGAAGTCGACTGGCTCCGTCCCGACAGCAAGAGCCAGGTGACGGTTGAATATGAAAATGGCCGGCCGGTCGGCATTTCGGCTGTCGTCGTTTCGACCCAGCATTCCGAAAAAGTCGATCAGAAGCAGATCGCCGACTATGTCATTCCCGAGGTCATCGGCAAGACGATTCCCAAGGAACTGCTCACTGCGACAACGAAATATCACATCAACCCCACCGGTCGCTTCGTCATTGGCGGCCCGCACGGCGACACGGGGCTCACGGGTCGAAAGATTATCGTCGACAGTTATGGCGGCTGGGGCCGGCACGGTGGCGGGGCCTTCAGCGGCAAGGATCCGACCAAGGTCGATCGTTCGGCGGCTTACATGGCCCGCCATGTCGCCAAAAATGTCGTCGCCGCGGGTCTTGCTGCGGAGTGCGAAGTGCAGCTCGCCTATGCCATTGGCGTGGCCGACCCGGTCAGCGTGCGGGTCGATTCGTACGGCACTGGGCTCATCCCCGACGAACGCATCGCCGTTCTTGTCCGCGAAATGTTTCCGCTCACACCGCGGGGAATCATCAAAGACCTCGATCTCCGCCGACCGATCTACAGGAAGACGGCCGCCGGCGGCCACTTCGGTCGCAACGATCCTGACTTCACCTGGGAATCAACGGCCAAGGCTCCCGCATTGCGAAAGGCCGCAGGACTCGGAACCGACGCGTACAAACCGCAGTTTGTGGTGACCTGAGCTCGATTCCACCAAGCCAAGGAAGGCATGGTTATGAGCAATCTTCGACACCGGCCGCAACAGCAGCCCTCGCAGGTTCGCCTCGGGGAAGCGCCAAACCGACTGAGTCGTGCGTTGGCGCATCTCGTGCGCGACCTTTCCGTATGGTCGGATGTGCGCGCTTTCCCCCCCTTGGCCGTGCTCGGGGGGCTCGATTGCGTCGCCAGTCTGGTGCTGATTCGCGACCGTTTCGGGGGTCCGCCGGTCAGACTGGCCGACGCGAGATTGTGCATTGCTGCACTGGCCGCAACCGTGCTGACGATTGGCAGCCGTTGGGTTCTGGCGCGCCTCGAGCGGCAACGGCCGGTTCAGTGGATCAGAATTCTAGTCGCTGCCTGCAGCGTGCTCCCTTTGGTGGCGCTGCTCTCGACGGCCACTGCGCGAAACTCCCCTTGGGCCATCAGCTTTGTCAGCGCCTTGGCGATGGCCGCCGCCAATGCCAATCTGCTGTGGAACCGCCGGTCTCCCATGCCTGCCGCGGTCACGCTTCCATTCCCAATCGTTGCCATCTCAGGGCCGGAAGTCGAATCGAACAGACAACCAGACGCAGATTTGAAAACCGACGCCAAAGCAGTCGACGACCGGCGCGCCAACGAGTGGATCGAACGTACCACCGACACGCTCGGTCAAGTGATACTCCACGGCCGAACAATCGCCGAGTTTGCCGCGGGAGAGAGCCTCGCCACTGTTCATATTCCGTTTTGCCCCCCGCTTCGAACCATTCCCCAATTCTCGTGTGAGGTCATCGGCGAGCCATCCATTCGAGCTCGAGCGCCCGCCGTCTATCGCTATGGCGCCCGGCTCGAGCTCAAACGCAGTGGCAAAGACGCGACCAGGGCTCGCGCCGAAGTTCGCTTCCAGGCGATCGTCGCTATCGATTCTCGGCGCGCGGCTTGAGCAGCAGACTGGATTTCCAGCCTGCCACATTTTCAGAGCGCATTGCCCGGCTCGCCCCTGTGATCGACGAAGCCGGGCTTCATCCATCGAATACCTGCGTGCGCCACTTCGCCCACAAGCTGGGTGTTCGAGCTGCCTTCGGTAAGACTCGCACTGGTCGGCTGCGCCCCTGCTGCTCCGTCGGCAACAATAACGCCACAACGAACCCGCCGCAGCTGCGCAAGACGTTGAACACGCCGCCGATGCTGCTCACGATAAGCAATCATGCTGGACGACTTCTGTTTCGAGGCCATCAAACCCCGTTCAGGGTTCTACTCGCGAACTCTGATTCCGCAATGCGGGCAGGTCGCGACAGTGGCCGAAATCTGCTCAGTTCAGGCGGGGGAGGTGGGCATGAAAGGCGTGCATGCCCAGAGCAGCAGCTACCAGGCAAGTCGACGCGTCAAATAATCAATACGGCATGAACAAGCAGCGGCGTTCAGCCGCGGCTAGTGATGCTCCCCGCCAGTAAACGCATCATTTTGAGAGTCTCCCGCCGCGAGAATGTATGCCAACAGATCGAGAATCTCCTCTTTGCTCAGCGTCACCAGCAATCCCTCCGGCATCAGCGAGATTTTCGATTCGATCTTCTCCTCAATGTCGGCCAGTGCGATTTCGCGCGGTGGTGTTTCGGGGTTGGCCTGAATCTTCAGCGATTTGTCTGTCTGACTGACGATAATGCCGGCCACGACCTCACCCTGCTTCGTCTCTATAACATACGTCTTGAATTTCTGATCGATTACCTTCGAAGGCTCTATCATTTCTCGCAATACTGTTTCGGGAGTGTGCTTCTTTTCGCCCAACTTCTTTTTGACTTCAGCCAGATCAGGGCCGACTGCCCCTCCTTGACCTGCCATCTTGTGGCACTTCACGCATGTTGCTGCCGTGAAAAGTGACTTGCCGCGTTCAAACTTGCGGCCGTGCTCCAGATGGTGCAATTCCGGCGCCAGCTCGTCGAACGTCCACTTGCGGACGAAGGGACGTGTTTCGGCGAACGACTCAGTGGGGGGGTTCAACTCTTCTGGTGAGATATCGGCCAGTTTGGGAACGACATGCATCGTTCCGTACATCAGCCGCCAGTGGCCGGGAAACGTGCAGACATACGGGTATTCTCCCACGTTCGTCGGCGCTGTGAACATCAGCCGCACGCTTTCGCGCGGCTGAACCATGCGCGTGGCGTGCAGCACCTTGGAATTGTTTGGAATGAAATTCTTTGCTACTGCATCGGGCTCTGCCGCCATCTTCTCGGCCGCAAGACCGATTTCGATGAGCGACCCAGGCGCCCCGATCAAGAGATTGTGGGGCATGATGTCGCCATTTTCGAGGACGATCACCGCAGGCTTACCGGCCTCGACATAGATCTTCGACCGATCGTACACCATTTTGTGCGGCACGGTGCGGATCAGGATGACGTTCACTCCCAGCTCACCCAATTTGGCCTGCATTTCTTTGGCCTCTTTGGCCGGCAGCAGCGAAGCCAGGTCTTTGCCGAGCTGCAAGGCATCCAGACCTGCCGGCTCGGTGCGATCGTTGGCCGATAAAGAGCTCACGTGAGTAATGATTGCTGCCAGCACGCGGCGAATCTCGTCGTGCGGCCATAGCGATCGGGGAATGCGGCGAATGGCCCGAATGGCGGCGTCACGCTCTTCACCCTTGATAATGAATTTGGCAAGCGCCTTGAACGCGTCGGCTTCGCGACCGGGAATCGCCGCGACAGCGTTCATGGCCGCGCGGCGGAGACCGCCGGCAGAATCGCCCTCGAGTTCAAAACGTACCGAGGGGGCTGGCGCCGGCTGTCCCGACTTCTCATAGACAATGTGTCCCGCGGCATCACGCACCTCCAGCCGGAAGCCGTCGAGTCGCCGGCCCAGGTCGCCATCAATCCGGTTCCAGATCGTGATCGCGTCTAAAGGCCGATCGCTTCCCAGATCGAGCTCCCACCACGGGTTGCTTTGGTTCTCATTCGTATGCGTCTGATGGCCGTCACTGTAACTCCCACTCGTATTGCCATCGATGGCCCGCTCGGCGACCCCGCCATGAGCGGTCGTCGATTGCTTGGCCCGCCCTTGCGGCGCGATATTCGTCCCGTCGCTGAAGACTTCAACCTCGGCCAGTGTCAGTGTGCGCCGGTTGCCGGGAAGTTCAATACGGACGTAGCGACCGGCTGTTCCGCTCGCGGCTTTCACCTGAAGGGCAAGTTCGGCGGGCAACGTGTACAGCAGGGGCGCGATCTTCTCGTAGGCGGCAGCACGAAGTTTAGCGTCGGGAATCAGAGGAATGGAGTCAACGAGGTTCGTGAGTAGCCGAATCGATTTCGAGGCCTCCTTCCACAGTCGGTCGATGCTTCCCTCGGCCAGCGCCAGCGTGACGAAGGCCACCTGCCGCGTGACGGGTTGATGCGCCTGGGCGGCCAGTTGTTCAAGCTGTGGTCGGATGACTGCCAGTTCCTGCGCTGGTCGCGTCGCCAGCAAACTTGCCAGATCAGAAAGAACGTGAGCCGCATGCTGATTCTCACTGCCATCGACCCGCTTGATTGCCGCAAAGAGCTCGGTCAGAACGTCGGTCTTATTGATTTTCGCAAGGCCCTGCAGGGCCTCTTTGCGATTGTCGGGCAAAACTCCATCGCGCGACAAGAGTGCATGGTAGACAGACGCCGAACGTGACATTTTGACCAATTCGGCCGTCGTCACTTTTGAGAGCAGGTAATCGGCACCCGCCGGATTATTCGCCGCTAAGGGCAGACCTTCGGCGATGGCCGATTTCCAGTACGGTTCGAGCGTCGCCATGGTCTCAGTCAGCGCGTAGTTGATGTAATAATCGGTGGGGTGCTTCAGGGCTGTCAGCGCCACGTCGGCGGCCCTTCCGTCGCGGAAGAAACTCGCGGCACGCACGGCCTCGAGCCGGACGCGCGGATGCTCGTCATCGGCCTGCACGACCAAAAGTTCCAAAGCGTGAGGAATGCGGTCGCGCCAATAGCAGAGCACGCGCGTCGCAGCGGCCCGCGCGCGCGGTTCGGGAGATCGCAGCACGCGCTTGATCAGCCCCTCATTCACAACATTCTGATATTGGTGCGCCCATAATGCTTCAAGCACGTGGTGTTCGTAGTTTTTGTCTTTCTTGTCGAGCCGCTCGATCCACGGCGCAATTGCCGCGACCACGTCGGCACTCGACCGCCCCCCCAATTCGATTCGTGTGCGATACCGCACACGGTCTTCGGGTTCTTTCAGGAGATCGAGCAATTTGTCGATCGGCTCGCCAGCGATCGCGGCAGGCTTCAGCAATGGCCGGCTGGGGTACGTCACGCGATACACCCGGCCGTGCGTACGGTCGCGGCTCGGGTCGCGAAGATTATGCTGCATATGGCCGATAATCGGGTTTTGCCAGTCCAGAAAATAAATTGCGCCGTCAGCACCGATTTCGATATCGGTGGGACGGAAATTAGGGTCGGTCGATTGGACGATCGGTTCGATCTCGACGGCAGTAAAGCCCGAATCTTTCTCGGTGTACCGATATTGCAGAATCCCCTGAAAACCAATGACGTTGGCATTGAGCAAATTCCCCTGGTTCTCGTCGGGAAAGTGGCGACTCGAGAGGATTTCGGTCCCGGCACAAGGCCGCGTCCGTTGATTGAAATACGGTTGAAAGCCTCCGTGCTTTCGCGGGAAATCGACATGCCCCGAGAATCCAGCAGCGAAGTAGTTCACGTTTCCAGTACCGTCGGTGACGAAATCCTCGCCCCAGCGATCGAATACATGGCCATGCGGATTGGCGAAACCGTACGAAACATAAACATCGAATTTCTGCGCTCGGGGTTCATAGCGGAAGACACCGGCGTTGACACACCTCAAGGGGGGGCCCCACGCTGTCTCGACCTGAGTGTGGTGAAATGTCCCTTCCTGAAAATACAGCGCACCGCCGGGGTCGAGAGTGAAACTGTTGAGGGCGTGGTGCGTGTCGGCCGAATCGAGACCCTCTAACACCCGCTCGCGGAAGTCAGCCACATCGTCGCCGTCGGTATCTTGCAGATACATGAGATCGGGTTGTTGCCCGACGAGCAGTCCATTTTTATAGAATTCAAGACCCGTCGGCACGTGCAACTTGTCGGCAAAAACGGCGCATTTGTCGGCCTGGCCGTCGCCGTCGGTGTCTGTCAGGATCAGAATCTTGTCATTCATCTCTTCTTTGGGCTTCCAGTGCGGATACGACGGCATGCAGGCCACCCACAACCGCCCCTTGGTGTCAAACGACATCTGCACCGGCTTGGCCAACTCGGGAAACATTTCTTCGGAAGCGAACAGGTTCACTTTCATACCCTCGGCGACGCGCATCTTGCCGATGGCCTCTTCGCCTTTAACAAACAGATGCGTTCCGTTTGGTCCCGAGCCAGGCGCATTCGTTTTTACCGCAATAAACGGAGGCGTGTTGGAGTCGTTAACGGGTTCGTCTTTTCCCCGAGCGACAGCCCAGATGCGTTTGTCGCGGTTGGCGGTCATGACGTCCAAAACTTGCAATTCTCGCTGCGTGACCTCGCGATTCGTCTGGCCATCGACGAATTTAAGATCTGCCCGACCGCCATAGATCGAATAACCGTCGACTGTTCGATAGCGCTCGAACCAGGTGAAATTCTTCTCGAGGACGGCAGCGCGAAGTGCCGCAAGTGCGGTTCGGTCGTACGTTCTGGGTTTCGCGTCAACAAACAATCGCTGATCGATAAAAACGGCGACATTCCAGTCACCCAATTCATTGAGGTGAACGCCATTGATCGTCAGCGGCGCTGCGGAGGTTGCTCCGCCGGAAGCCAGCAACTTGCGCATCGGGTGAAACACATCGACGAACGCCACTTCATTCACCGTCGCCACCTGCTGCATTACGTCCGTGTAGAGCTCCAGCCGCTCATTGTTCTCGCGCCCCGCGGGGAGGTTGCGGTCGTGCAGGTCTTCGTGGGCGATGGGCGAAAAAAGGACCAGCCGGGGCGCGCTCTTGCCGTTGTATTTCTGGCCCTTGGTATGTTTGATGAATTCCGTCAGGTCGTTTTTGAATTTCTCGAGCCCCGGCTTGCCGCCGAATGATTCGTTGTAGCCGAAGAAGGCTAGAATCACGTCGGCCTTATTCAACGTCAGGTGCTGGTCGGGGCTGCCGAAATCTTGCGAACGCAATCGAATTGTCAGTTCGTCTCCCGAAAACCCGAGATTGCGAATGACCAGCTCGTGCTGAGGAAACCGAGACTGGAGCAGAGTCTCTAGCCAGCCATGATGCTGCATCCGTTCGGCCAGCGTGTTTCCAATGAGGCAGATATGATCGCCCTTTTGTAGTTCCAGCGGCGCAGCGACTGCTGCGGAACCCGACCAGGCGACGGCAACGACGAGAGCAACCAGCATGCGATTCATAGAGATGCGATCCTTGAATTCAATTGCCTTCTATGGGCCAACGGCCTTCATCACATGGTAACGGCACGCGATTCGAACGAAAAGCTGCCGCCGACCCCGTTTGTCACCCCGACTGCGTAAAAAAATCTGACTCCCAGCAACCGGCGGCAACATTCGACGGGTGGCCAGCCCACAACGATCGCAGATATATTCACTCTGACAGCCCGAAAGACCGGCCATCGCCGTGTGCCAGGTCACAGAGCCGAATTCTACATGACGCCGAATCTGGTGACGATTCCCGAGTCTGAAGCACAAAACAAATGACACGAATCACGAATAAGGCAGCCCCAAATTGATCCACACGAATCCGCATGTCGGCGCGAATTCGCGCAATCCGCGGTATCATCAGTATGGGTTGTGATTGCGCCACCTTGCTGATCGACATTCTTTGTTTTGGAGTTCCCCACTGATGAAATGGAAGCTGCTGACTGCCATTGCCGCGGCGGGCCTGGTGTTGCCGGCCCTCGGGTTGGCGGTGCTCAGCGCATTGTCGCGCCGGCCTGCGAACGTGGGGGTCGTCAACGGGCATTTAGCCGCATGTCCCAACTCTCCCAATTGTGTTTCGACGCTGGCCGATGACTGGGAGCATCACCTCGAACCGCTGGCATTCAACGGCGCGGCGCACGACGCGCTCGAGACGCTCAAGACGATCGTCGGTAAACTGCCGCGCACAAAAGTCGTGACCGAAAGCGACAATTACCTGCACGTCGAATTCACCAGTGCGTTGTTCCGATTTGTCGACGATGTCGAGTTTCTGGTTGACACCGAGAACCGTCAGGTTCACTTTCGGTCGGCGTCGCGCGTCGGACATGGCGACCTGGGCGCAAATCGGCGACGGATGGAAGCCATCGAACGCGCGTTTCGTTAAAATTGCCGGCCAGTCAAAAACGAGCGGGCTTACGGCCCCCGCTCGCGAGGCACCTTTTCAGGGGAGCGTTCCCGGAGGAATCGCTTCGCCGCTGGCACACGTGAAGAGTGCGACGAGCAGCTTCGGGTCAAATGCCGCAGAGAGAAAATGCACAATGCCGTCGCACGTCAGTGCCAGAAAGCCTCCCACATGGTGCCCCACCAGACCGTTCATCGGGTTGGCCGGCTCGTAGATGTAGTCGTCGGGCCTGGTCCACGTGACAGCCCTGGAATCATCGGCCTCGACGAGCAAAATAGTATTTGACGTTCCATCGGTTACGTCCTGAATCTTCCGCACCCGACCTTCTTCAAAGACGGAGCCGTGTCCGACCACGGCTAGATAACTCGTCATTCCGGGCGCCGCCTTTCCTTCGGTACAGGCAAATACTTCGGGCATCCGCGCGATCAACTGCTTGTTGTGCGTGCTGTCCCAGGGCTCGGTCAGATGAAACTCATTATACAACTCCGCATTCCCCAGATATGGGAGCAGAGCGACGCGCCAGCTCAATAAAGGCTTGCCCGAGCCATCGCGAATCGCCGAGCCAGGAAATGTTGTAATGGCCGCGTGATAGTTGTGCAGCGCCATACCCAGCAATTTGAGATTGTTTTTGCATTTTTCGAGTGTGGCGGCTTCCTGCGCTGCCGCGACAGGATCGGCATTCACCTGCCCCGGCGACGACTTATCGGGAGTCGTCCGTTGTGGACCGCCGAAATCGGGCTGGCCGATTGCTCCTGCCGCACCTTGTCCACCGCCGCCCATCCCCCCCATCATGGCCATCGTCATGAACTGCGGCAATTTGTCGAAGACGTTCTTAACCGACACGGGAATCTTGGCTGTCGCTTCCATGACCCCTTCTTTGGACTCTACCTTGACGCTGTTCAGAACTTGATCAACAGTCACCACGAGTTCCGATAACAACGGCGGAGCGTTCGAGCGAGTCAGGCTGAATCGCGTCTTGACTTCCTGCAATGCTTTGTTGAGCTCTGCAACCCCCTCTTTTGCCGCTTCAGGAGTTTTAAAGTTCGCGGCAATCGACAGATCAAGGTTTGCCTCATCAATCGACAATCCCAGGCAATACCCGTTAACCTTGCCTTTCAAGGCCGCGTCGATACTGGCAAGGGCTGCTGGCCTGAAGGGTGAGGGGGCGGTCAACACGTCGAACGCCGCAGGATCCTTTGGAGCAAGCACGATGACGACATGCCGGCTGGATTCGATATAGTCGAGATCGGAACGACGTTCCGCTTTTCCCTGGCGATCGATGGCCGCTTTAACCTCGGCCTCGCTCCCCAAGACGATCGTGCTATTGTCGGGAAAAATGCAAACCTGGCCAATGAAGGTTGTTCCACCCAGGTAAACCAAGTTGTATTTCTGATACGGAACTGTCCGTGTCCCGCGAAGTTTTGCCTCCATCTGCTTGGGCTCGAATGACTGCATCATTCGTAGAACCATGAGGTTGCGGGGAGTGGCGCCCCCCGAACGGGGCACGTCTGGCATCCCTCCACGCCTGGGATTCGGCCCCATGCCGGGAGCAGCGCCGTTCGTGGCCATTGTCACAAAGCCTGCCGCGCCAATTGTCAGCGTGCGAATTTCCTGCGGTTCCAGTCCTATCATCTCTTTAATGTTAGGGAGGATCGGCGCTTTCGCCCCGGTGGCGAGCGCTTTCCCGAAAGATGAATTCCAGACATCGGCGACACGCACCCGAACGACGACGTCGCACTCGGGAGGGAGCCACTCCAAGTCGATTTTGTTGCCTGCCAGCAGTCCGCCGATCCAGGGAGCGACAAAAAAGCCGATTCCTCCCAAGAGGCCCAGAATCATTATGACGATTCCCCCCACCAGGGCCGATTTTTGCCAGTTGCCCGAATTCGACTTCTTCTTGGGGGGCACCTTCTTCTTCGACGAGCGGCCTCCCGTCGCCGGAGCTCTCTCCGAAATCTCTTCGGAGTCTGCCGCGCCCAGCGAACCAAATTCATCTGGCTCAGCCAGATTCATGAACTCCATGTCGTCACTCTCGGCCGGGGACTCGACGACGAACGCCGTCTTGCACTTAGGGCAGGGAACCCGTTTGCCGACCGCGCTGCGATTCTTCAATTTCAATTTGGCAAGGCACTTGGGGCACTGCACAGAAATCGCTTCACTCATTGAGATTTTTCCCGGCGATGAAAACGGCGTGACGACTCGACCTGAAAGGCGGCCGACAAGAATGGTGAAAATGAGTATAACACGCCTTGATAGCGATTTCGCTCAAATTTCTGGATGAATTTACGGCGCTTGTCGCTCCCCTCCGCATCTTTCACCTGCGTCCGCAGAGATGCGGGTGCTCGCCGCCTTCCACACCCCGCGCCTCGTGCGGTATATTCAGCGGATCACGATCCAAACTCCAGATATTTCGCAGCAGCAATATCGCAATATGCAATTCAGACCTCTCGGCAACACGGGGCTTAAACTTTCACATCTGAGCTTTGGCGCTTCGTCGCTGGGCCAGGAATTCCGGCAGGTCGATCTGCAAGAGGCCCTTCGCGCAGTACGGGTGGCGCTCGATCTGGGGATGAATTTCATCGACACGTCGCCATTTTACGGGCGCGGAATGAGTGAATGCCTGCTCGGTGTCGCCCTGCGTGAGGTGCCGCGCGACCGCTATTTCCTGGGAACCAAATTGGGCCGATATGACCGGGCCCATTTCGACTTCTCGGCCCGCCGCGTCGTCGAAAGCGTCGATGTGAGCCTCAGCCGTCTGGGCGTCGACTATCTCGACATCCTGCTTTGTCACGACATCGAATTCGTAGAAATGTCACACATTGTCGATGAGACGCTACCCGCACTGCGAAAGATTCAGCAGCAGGGAAAGGTGCGGTTTGTCGGAATCAGCGGCTACCCGATGAACATCTTCCGCTATGTGCTCGATCGCATTCCGTTGGACGTCGTACTTTCTTATAACCATTACACGCTTCAAAACACGATGTTGGCCGATCTGGCGCCGTATCTCAAAGAAAAGGGAGTTGGCATCATGAACGCGGCTCCCTTCTCGGCGCGGCTGCTGACAAACGCGCCGCTGCCGCCATGGCATAAAGCCACGCCCCTCGTGCGTGAGACCTGCCGCCGCGCCGCCGAACTCTGTACCGCCCGGGGTGTCGACATTGCACAGCTTGCCGTGCAGTTTTCGCTATCACACCCAGATCTGACGACCTGCATCGTCGGTTCTGCGAATCCCGAAAATGTTCGCAATTGGGTTGCTTGGAGTGATCAATCCGTCGATGAGCCATTGCTGGCTGAAGTGCAAGAGATTTTGCAACCGATACACAATTGGTTTTATATCGAAGGGCGTC
>JAYTRB010000508.1:0-4933 GCA_043746425.1 Planctomycetia bacterium | reverse complement strand
ACCGGAGCGGCTGATGTGGGCCACCGACTGCCCATTTCAGGTCGCTGACCACACGTACCAGCAGTCACTCGACCTGATTCTGCATGGTCTCGACTTTCTCAACGCGGCCGACAAGGAGTGGATTTTGCGAAAAACGGCAGAGAGGGTGTTTTTCAATTAGTGTGGCCGGATGTGAAGGTTAATCAGGTGCGGGATTCATCGTGTGTCTCGAAAAATTGTCGGAAAGCGATTTCGAGATCTCATTACACGCAGCGAAGATGAGTCTGGCGACGCAACTCTCACAAGCCGAGTTTACCCAACAAATCCCGACCTCTTATTCAAGCGATCTGCGGCGATGGCCTATCCAAATAATTCTTTGATCGGCGCCCCGTCATCCACGATCTTGATCGGCCGGCCCTGCGGGGTCATGAGCTCGGTTGTGGGGTTCATCTCCAATGATTTGCAGAATGTCTGAAACAGGTCGGAAACCGACACCGGGCGGTCGGAAATTGTCGTCCCATCGGGGCTGGTCTTGCCGATGGCCCGTCCGCCGCGAATGCCGCCGCCAACAAGCAGGACGCTGAACGAATTTGGCCAGTGATCGCGACCGGCCCGCGGATTGACCTTGGGCGTGCGTCCGAATTCTCCCATGCAAATGACGAGCGTGCTTTCCAGCATGCCGCGCGTCTTAAGATCTGAGATCAGCTCGGCCATCGCCGGGTCGACCTCGGCTGCGTTTTTTGGGCTCTGCTCAAAGATCTTTTCGTGGTTGTCCCATCCGCCGCGGCGGACTTCGATAAAGGGCACTCCTGCCTCAACCAGTCGGCGGGCCAATAGCAGTCCTTGGCCGAAGCCACCCTTCCCGTACGCTGTCCGCAGGTTCTCGGGTTCTTTCGTCAGGTCGAATGCCTTGAGCCGTTCGCTTTGAACGAGCCGCGTCGCCTGTCCATACAGCCCCTGATGTTCGACGGCCAGTTCTCGTGCGCCGGCCGCCGCGAAATCATCGTCCTGGTCTTTGAGGATCGCCAAGCGTCGCGACAGGCGCGGCACAGCAACTCCCGCGGCCACGTTATCGGGCAGCATTCCCGGTCGGCGGACGATGAAAGGGGCCGTGTGGACACCCAGAAACCCTGGACCAACGGTATCGCCAACGCTTATAAAATTCGGAAGCTCGGAATCGCGGCTTCCCAATTCGTTCGCGACGACCGAACCGATGTTGGGAAATTTCAGCGCGCCGGTCGGCCGGCGGCCTGTGTGCATCTGATACGTGGCGCGGCCGTGCTCTCCCTCTTTGCTGGTGATGCTGCGAATCAGGGCGATATTGTTCATCAGGGCCGCCGTTTTCGGCCAGAGGTCGGCGATCTGAATGCCGGATGTCGCCGTGGAAAGCGCCTTTGTCTGCCCGCCATTGGGAGTGCCGGGCTTGGGGTCCCAGGTTTCCATTTGGCTCGCGCCCCCTCCCAGCCAGATGAGAATGCAGGCGCGGTGGCGCTTCTTCAGTTCGTCGGCGTGCGTTTCGATGCCGCCGATAAACCGCGCAGCGGCAAGGGCCGTGCCGCCCAGGTGCAAGAATTGCCGGCGGTGAATGGGGTTATCAGATTGCATGTCGCGCCTCGCGTCAGTGAGTCTTGTAAAACCGCGACCCGGCAGGGGAGCGCGCGGGAAATGTCGAGTGGCCTACCGCTTGATGACAAACTCTGCCGAGTTTACGAGCATCCATACCAGGTCTTCAATGGCTTCGTTTCGCGGTTTGGTAGTCTTGAGGTATTCCAGCAAGCGCGAAAGCTCCTGGGAAGTGGGGCGACGGGCGAGGATTGCCAAATACATTTGCTCGACGACGTTTTGATCGCTCATGAGTCCCACCAGTCGTTTTGTCAGCGGCCCTTCGTGGATTTGTCGCTGCACGTTCGGTTCGTTCATCAGCAACAGCGCCTGCTGGATCGAACCGTCAATATCCTGCTGCGGCAATGACGGGTCGAATGCGAACGTCCGGCGAATCTGCTCTTCGACCTTCGTGGAACCTACCGTCCGGTCGATCGCCTCGGCCACCTCCAGCCCCGAGAGTCGCGTCGGCCGGACGGAAGCGAAGCGATCGGTCTCAGACTTGGGATTGCGAATTTCCCGCTGGTACGCCTCAGAATTGAGGAGCGTACGGAAGAGCCATTTGGGCTTAAAATCTTTATAGCGCAGCACGGCCGCCAGCCGGTTGACCAGCAGTTTGTATTGCACTTCGCCGTCGGGGCCGAGACTGTCAACGGCGTAAAACGCATCGCCAAATAATTCATGCCAGATGCGATTCACGAAGGCCCGTGCGAACCAGTAGTTTTGCGGGTTGTAAATGAGGTACGCCGCCACTGCGACGCGCTTTTCATCGTTGTCGAGCTTTCTTTTGGGCTTTTCGCCCAGTAGAAAGCGGGGTTGCATCTCAGTTTTCTGATCGGGATGCTGCAGGTTGGGCATGTAGTATTTTCCGGAAGCGAAAAATGCCGCCAGCTCATGAAACTGCTCTCTCTTCCATTTGTCGAAGGGATGATTGTGGCACTCGGCGCACTGGATATTGACACCCATGAAAATGCGGGCGGTTTCAGCCGCTAGACGCTCGGGTTTGTTCTCGGCGGCAATACTGAAGGTGTCGGGGCCGTTCTCCATCTTCTTGCCGTCGGCGGCCACAAGATTAGCGGTGATGATGTCCCAGCCGACGTTCTTGTCGAATTCTTCGGCGAGCCAGTCTTCGAGCGCCTGCGGAGAGATCTTCTTCGGGTTGACCTCGTTGTTATAGAGAATGACGTCGCGCCAGTAGCGCGCCCAATGCCGGGCAAAGTCTTTGCTGTTGATTAGCGTCTCGATGAGGTGCTCACGTTTCTTGGGGTCTTTTTCGGCGACGAAGTCGACAATCGCTTTGGGCTCGGGAAGCTTGCCGGTCGTGTCCAGATAAACCCGGCGGATGAAACGCTCGTCGCTCACCAGGGGTGCCACGTCTTTAGCGCGGCTGGCCAACTGGGTGAGGAGCATGCGATCAAGCTCGTGAGGTTGAAAATCGACGCTGTGGCTGACCCCCCATTTGTGCGATGGCATTTCATCGCGGAACTGCGCCAGGACCGCCATTCGATCGATCCCGCTCTTCTTCGGCGCGGCGGGCTTGGACGGTCGAGCGGGCGCGGGGGTGACCATTTTCGCGCCGCTTGTGGACGAACCGGGCTTGACCGGCTTTTGGGCTCCTGACAGGCCACTGGTGAACAGCAATCCTGCGATCACCACGGTTGGTGCGATACCCCAAGGCCAACCAGGCCTCAAAACGCCGACGACATTCGTGCTGGACATGGACTTTCGCAAGCGAGAGGAAAAAGCCTGACGCCTCAATTGTACGGTTCGTCATTCGCAACGGACAAGCAATAAACACCCAGAGGCGCGTTCGGTTCCTGCGCGAGCCTTCGGATTTTCGCAGTGTGCGGTCCGATTTGCTAACGATTCGGAAAGGTACAGCAAGCGCGATGATACTCCTGCTGGCGACATGCGGCATGTCATTCCGCTGGTCGCGGCCAAACCGGCTGGCCGCGGGTCATCAGCGGGACGCTCCACAGCGATCCTCCGGCTGTAACGTACAGTGTCTTGAGATCATCGCCACCAAAAGCGCAATTCGTCGTTTCATCGCGGGGAATCGGAATGAATTCCAGCAGCTCTCCTGCTGCGGAGAATACGTAGATTCCCCCCGTGGGTTGCTCGGCTGTTTCATTGGGCAGGTTTGGCTTGTTGAGACCTGCGGCGACGAACAATCGCCCCTTGGCGTCGAGCTTTACCCCGTCTGGTCCGCGAGTCGTCTTCCAGTCGTGTATGAGCTTCTGGCTGGAAGTGTCGACGCCCCCATCGGAGTGCAGTTCGAACCGCCAAAGCTTGCGCGCCCCGCCAATGGTGTCATTATTATTATCGGCGACATACAGGAATTTATCGTCTGGGGTGACGACTAAGCCATTGGCCCGCTCGACCTCTCGCGCGATAACGCGCGTGACGCGCCCATCCGGATCGATTCGATACACCCCTTCGTTCGTGTGCCCTTTATCGTCGAGCAGTTCCATGTGGCTGCGATCACCATAGCAGGGGTCCGAAAAATAGACGCGATTTTTCGAATCGATCGTCAGGTCGTTCGGCTGATTGAACCGCTTGCCATTGTATCGCTCGGCGAGAATTGTGAGTTTGCCGTCCGTTCCCAGTCGCGTGACGCGGCGGCGGTATGGCTCGCAAATGATGAGCTGTCCTTGCCGATCGAACAATAAGCCGTTTGAACTGGCGTCTTGCCGAAAGACTGACATTTCCCCTGCGCGATCGCGGCGCATGATGTGCCCATTGCCGCTTGTTAAAAGCCCTAACTCAGGATGCCAGGCGGGGCCTTCGCCTGCGCCAGTCTCCTGGACGAGAAGTGGCTTGCGGCCTGGCACCACGATCGGGTCAGCGGCGTATGCCGGCGTCGAAAAATAGATTGCGCACAAAATGAAATGTGAAACACGATCGAGGTTCATGCGGTTGTTCACGGAAAGTATCGAGGCAGTTTCACGTGCGTGAGCAACTGAGTTGACGGTGTCGGCAATTGTTCGTCAAGTGCGGCCCATTCAGAAATGGGACATTCAGAGACCACGAATCGACACCATTCGGAAGGCGGCTCAACGTGTCACTGATTCTGACGTGCGTCAATGCCGGCCGAAGATAAACCATCGCCGCGCCGAATGCGAGGGGCTGGTCGGTGAGTATGCCAGGCAGTTTCGTCTGACATATCTGCCGATCAGCCCCATGCCGCATCGTGGGCGTTATTCGGCGCCTGCGGCCATTCGAGCGCACCGCATTGCGATCGGTAAACGCGCCCTTCGAATGACACGAGGCGCCACAGCGACGGTGAGCCGTGGACAGATCACTGTTCGGCGCCCCAGCCTAAACCTTCGACGTTGCGCACAAGCTGGCGCAC
>JAYTRB010000507.1:0-3761 GCA_043746425.1 Planctomycetia bacterium | reverse complement strand
ATCGGGGAGTGGCTCGGCGGGGAAAAACCGTGGGGCGCACCAGTGCCGCTGCTTGAGACGTGGCACTTCGCCTCGGCGGCGACAGGGATAGCAGCCTGTAAAAAAAACTGGGGACAGGCACCTCTCAGCAACTCAATTCTCCGCGATTTTCGACTGTTGTTCGGAGCCAGTCCCCGTTTTTCAACAGGCTGGCCCCGTTTTTCAAGAGGTGGATCAAGTTCAAGGTTCGCTCTCGTCACGGCATTTCAAATTGGGCCGTGTCGGGTCTCTGGCACTCAGGCCAGCACGTTTCTGAATTCCTATTCGCCGGCAAAAACTGGTCTGCCGAATTGTAAACCGATCGGGCATTCGATGTCGAGCAGACGCTTTCGAGAATCAGAATGTGCCCGGCAGATCTTGCTTCCGCGGCGCGACGCACGACCGTCAGCCTGTTGAAAAAGGGGGACAGGCACCTCACAGCGCTTCAATTCTTTGCGATTTTCGACGGCTGTTCGGAGCCAGTCCCCGTTTTCAACAAACTGCTGTGGCAAGCGGCCGGGCGACAGTCTCGCGCGATGTGTGGCAACACAGGAATCGATGAGAAAAACCGCCGTCACTCGCCCAGGCTGGTCGGCCTTGATTGTTTTCGCAGATTCGTGGAGTTAAGATCGCGCGACAATGAACGGTCAAGTTGTCTTTCTCGAAATGAGGGCCCGGTGATGCGATTCAGTTTCATGGCCATTCTGATTGCCAGCCTGCTGATGGCAGGGTGCGGTGGTGACGATGCGAAGAAACCGGGCGGCGCGCCGCCGGCGGCTGACATGGCGCCGGGCAATGCTCCCGGCGCGGGTGGTCCGCCGGGAAATACTGCCCCGGGCGCGGCAGTCGAAATGAAGATACCCACAGATCTGAAGCCGGTGGCGATTGATGCGGGCGTCGCGTCAATTACCACGGACAACTCGAAGATCGAATTCATCGGAACACATGTCGGCGCCAAGCCCGATCCGCGGCTGGGCGGGTTCGAGAAGATCTCTGGCAAGGCCGATGTCGATGTCGCGACCAAGACACTGAAAGCGGTTTCGATTGAGATCGACACCAAATCGATCTGGACCGCGCTTCCGCCACTGACGAACCACCTCAAATCGCCCGATTTTTTCGACGTCAACGAGCATCCGTCGGCAACGTTCAAATCGACCGAGATCAAAGCGATGGATGCGGCTGAAGACAAGTACACGGTGACCGGAGATCTCACACTGCATGGCGTTACGAAGTCGCTCAGTCTTCCTGTAACCGTCAAAATCAACGACGCTGGTCTCACTCTCATCAGCCAGTTCTCGATCGACCGCACCGACTTCGGCATGACGTTCGGCCCCGATAAGGTTGAAAAGAGTGTGTCGCTCGCGTTCGTCATCGGCGACAAGACTCAGCCGAAGTAGGAGGGCGAATTGGGCGGCCGGCAGGGCGCGGGCCTGCGGCCGCCCGCTGGAGCGCCGCTGGCAATCCCTGATGATCCTGCAACGTCTGCGATTTCAGGCCGGGCGATTTCATGAATCTGCTGATCTACCGGTTGCTGGCTCTGATTACCGTCTCGGTCGTCATCGGGTTCCTGTGCGGGCGTTCTGACGATACGCGGCGGCGGTATGCCGCCGCGCTCGCATACGTCGGCGGGTTCGTCTGTGGGTACGCACTGCTTGAACCGCACAGTTGGCGCCCCACGACGTACTGGCACTGGCTTCCCTGGCTGGGAGGGGTGGCGGCACTCGTCGGACCTGTCGGCCTTGCCTCGGGAGTCCACTTTGTCGAACGCTGGGCGCTCATCGCCGTCATGTCGCTGGCCGCGGCCTGGTTGCTTGTTCCCACCTGGGCCGACTTGCGTCCTTCGCGCGGCGCCTTAGGGCTTGCGTTTGCCGGAATTGTGTTTTTCGTGACGCTGCTTCTTGGGCGCCTTGTGCCGCGCGTCTCAGGAGGACTGTTGTGTGCATCGGTGGGTCTGTCGTCGCTGTGCGGCACGGCTCTCATAGCGGCATTCGTCAGCCTTCGGTTCGGCCTGTTGGCGGCGGCGGCGACGGCGGCCTGGGCGGGCGCGTCAGTCGCCGTCTTGCGTGATCGCACAAAGACGAGTCTCCGCGGACTGCTGCCCGTACACGCGGTGATTTTCGGCGGCCTGCTGCTGGCAGCGCAGGTCAACGTCGCGTTGCCCAGGCTGTGCTTCGTTCTGATTGCCGCCGCCCCCTTGATGCTCTGGCCCTTTGAACTGCGTCCTCTGGCAAAGCTGCGCGGGAAATCGGCAATCCTTGTACGATTGGCCGCAGTGAGTGTTCCTCTGACGATCGCCTGCGGCCTGGCCTACCAGGCGATGCGATCGGGGTAGCCGGGTCGGCATTCGAGTCGCAGGTTTAACGCTCGATTGATGCCCTGCCGTCGACTCTGGCGATAAGATCTCGAAGTCGCGCGCCCAGTTTGGTTACAGAGCGTGCCTCTTAAGGCAGGAGACGAACCATGACCACACCTGCCGATCGGTTACCCCCTCGTCATTTACCCCTTGACGTGCCGGAAATCAGAGAGAAACTTGCCACGTTTCGTCCTGATCTGGTCCGATTGGCTTCCCGTCGACTCAAAGGGCGTCTGCCGTCGCGAGTCGATCCGTCGGATGTCGTTCAACAAACTCTCATGGAAGCCCATGAGTCTCTTTCTGGGTTCCGGGGGGACGACCAAGAGTTGTGGCCCTGGCTCGCACAGATTCTGAAGCGAAATGTCGCGAATTTGATACGCGATCATGTTTTTGCCCAACGCCGTTCCACCACTCGCGAACAAGGCATTACGGTCGCGAATGACCACGGCAGCCCGGCCCTCGCGACAAGTGAGCAGTCTTCTCCCAGCCAGAAGGCAATTCGTCTGGAAAGCGACCAGCAGCTCGCGGCGGCGTTGGCACAATTGCCGCCAGATCAGCAGACAGCACTGCGGATGCGACACTTTGAGAAAAAATCATTGGCCGAGATTGCAGTATTTCTCGACCGCAGCCCGGCGGCCGCGGCGGGACTGGTCAAACGGGGTTTGTCGAAATTGCGCGAAATTTTGTCCGAATCAGGAGGCCCGCTGCATGACTGATATGGCTTCACCCGTTGATTCCAGCGGTGAATCATTCAACGCCATTCTGGCTGGCTATTTTGAGCGAGTTGATGGCGGCGAAGTCGTCGACCAGGAACGGCTGCTGGCAGCGCATCCTGAACACGCAGACGAGCTGCGCTCGTATTTCAACGCCGAGGCAGAATTGGCCGCGCGCGCGCCTCGACCTTCGTCACTGCATGACGAACCGACGCTCATTTCCGCAAGCAGTGAGCACGGCGTCTCGACTCGGCGCGAGGACGAGAACGAGATGATTTCGTACTTCGGCGATTACGAGCTGCTCGATGAGCTGGCGCGCGGCGGCATGGGAGTCGTCTACAAGGTGCGCCAGGTGAGCGTGAACCGAACGGTGGCCCTGAAGATGATTCTGTCGGGAAAGTTTGCCTCGGCGGCCGAAGTTCAGCGTTTTCGGATCGAGGCCGAATCGGCGGCGAATCTCGATCATCCGAATATCGTGCCGATTTACGAAGTGGGAGACCATCAGGGACAGCATTACTTCAGCATGAAGCTGATTGACGGTCCGAGCCTGGCGGCCGTGCTGCAACAGGAATCGGGGCAGGCCATTTTGCCAGACACCGCAGCGACGGTGAACTGGCGCCGGCGACTTCTGCCCGATGAGCGATTGCAGCGGCATGTCAAAATGATGATTAAGGTGG
>JAYTRB010000506.1:0-2803 GCA_043746425.1 Planctomycetia bacterium | reverse complement strand
CGGCGAACTTCGACTTCGAGCCATTCCGAGAGCGCGTTGACGACCGTAATGCCCACCCCGTGCAGACCGCCGGTGCCCGTTTTGTAACCCCCCTGCCGGTCGAATTTTCCCCCCGCGCCGACTTCAGTGAGCACAACTTCGACGGCAGAACGATTGTCCATTTCGGGCATCGGGCCGACGGGAATGCCGCGGCCATCGTCGGCGATGGTGGCGCTGCCGTCGGCGTTGATGCGCACGGTAATCAACCCGGCGAATCGGTTCACGGCCTCGTCGATCGAGTTATCGACCACTTCATAGACCAGGTGATGCAGCCCCCGCAGAGTCGTGTCGCCAATGTACATTGAAGGCCGCGTGCGAATGTGCTCGATTCCCTTGAGGGCTCGAATCTGCTTCTCGTCATATTCGGCTTCGTCGAGCGCAGGCACCGGCTGCGCAGGCAAGGGCTGCATGGGCAAGGGCGGCGTGGAGGGCGCGGCGGGTACCTGGTCATCACCCGCAAGGGTGTCGTTTTCTGCACTCATGGTTGAGAACAATCCATCGAAAGAACTGTGAAACAAAATGAAAGCGGCGGCCTGATCTGCGGATCCTCCGCAATTCAGCTATCGGGGATTTGCCGCGCTTTGTTTCGCGCGGCCACGCCGCTGTCGAGCTTGAACTTGATGTCGCGAATCTTGAGGGCGGCGTGCTTTTCGTGAATTTTTTCGAGGAGCGACTCGCGATGGAAACCGGCGAGTTCCGAAAGCAGCGGGGCGTGATCGACCGCAATGTGCAGCACGCCGCGCCGAATGGCAACGGCCCGCGTCTGCCGGGCAATCGTCGACCCGCAGACTTCAGCCCAGGCCGTCTGCAATTGTGCATCGCCCCGCACCTGAGCGTACCCGCGCAGGGCGATCAACTCCGACAGCGCCAGCGACAGACGTTGCGGCCCCGAACCTGCCATGAAATTACCGATCCCTCGACAAAGGCATGACGATGTAGGTGTATCCGTCTTCAGTACGAAACAGGGCCGCGCTCTCAGAATCGGTCAATTCGAGCCGAATGGGCTGTTCGGGTTCGAGAACGCGTAAAAACTCGGCGACATATTTGGGATCGAAGGTGATGACCAGCCCCGCCCCTTCATAACTGATGGGCAGTTCGACCTTCGATTCGCCGATTTCTGCCGCCCGGCTGACGAGTGTCATGAGCCCCGATGCCAGCTCGAAATCGACTCCCCGGCTCTCTTCACTGGTAACGATTTGCGCCTGTCGCACTGCCGAATAGAACGGCCCCACCACGAGTTCGACCGTCGTCGTGCTGTGCGTCGGAACGACATCTTGATAGCGCGGGAAACGCCCTTCGACGAGCCGGCTGTAAATCGTCGCGGTGGCTGTCTTCACGAGAATATCGTTATTGCGAATCGCCAGGCTGACTTTTTCTTTTTCGTCATTGAGCGTCTTCTCGATGAGAGACAGGGCCTTCGAAGGCACGACCGGAATGGCACTCTCAGAAGCCGCTTCGCCCACGACGACACATTGGCCGCGCATCACCGCCAGCCGCCGCGTGTCAGTCGCCGCCATGACGATCGCCTCGCCCTTGATTTCAACCAGCACCCCGCCCAGCGCGTAACGCGTGCTTTCAGTGTCGGTGGCGAAGACCGTTCGCCGAATCATTTGTTTGAGAGTTCCCGCTTCGATCGTCACCGAATTCTGTTGGTCGAAATCTGCCACAATCGGAAACTCGGCGGGGTTTTCAGCCCCCAGTTTGTATTCGGCGCGCTCACCGCGAATGACGGTTCCCGAATCGGTCGTTTCAATCCGCACGGTATCCCCCTGCATTTCGCGGAGAATCGACAGCACGCGACTGGTCGGCAAAAGAACTTCGCCGGCGACTTCGACATCGGCTTCACTGAGTCGATAGCGAATTCCCACTTCCTGGTCGGTTCCGATCAGCACCGCCTGACCCTTCGACGCTTCGAGCTTGGCGTTCTGCAAAATGGGCTTGGGAGACCGGGTCGGAATAACCACACTGACGGTCTGGAAGGCCGTGGCCAAAGCCCCCCGTGAGCATGTGATTTTCATGAGCGCCTGCTTTCACCTGGCGGTTTGTCTGTTCGAAGCTTCAGAAGAGTCATTCTAAACAGTAGTAGTAGTATCTGGTGCGAATACAATTGTGAATTGCCGGACACCCGATTTGAACAAGTGTATGATAGGTAAAAACTTGCAGCGCTTCAATGGCCCGCCCCGAGTGTGAATCGCCTGTGGGAAAGGCGGCAAACACCCACCGCGAGCTGTTGCTTCCTGGCAGCGAAAGCCACCGTGTGACGCGCGACTCGAATCGTCGGCCCGATCTGTGCTCGATGAGTCATGAGGGTATCGACAGGTTTTGAACAGTCTTTCGACCCCGTTTCGGAGAAGGCTCAATTCTCGACCTCGGCCGGCGATTCCACCGCATCGGGCTCAGGCGTGGCGAGTGTCTCCCAGCATTCGGCCGGTTGTTTGGCGGCGACTCCTCGGAAAAGCATCCACAGGTACAAGCCTTCCCCCAAGACGCAGGTTAACAGCGACCAGATTCCCAGGCGGAAGGTCACGAGTGCCGTCACGACGACGGGCACCAGCAAGGCCGGAAAGAGCAGCCCCATGGTCGAATTGAAACCCGTGGCTTTCGGAGGCCAGACAGCGAGCCGGCGGCAGTCGTGAATCGACGAATCGACCCAGACTTTCACTTTGTAAACACGGGCGTTGAGCACTCCGATCAAAGGAATGACCGCCAGCAGCGAGATGCCGATGGCTGCCGTGAGCCCCGCGTCGATCAAGCCTCGGGGAGG
>JAYTRB010000505.1:0-2958 GCA_043746425.1 Planctomycetia bacterium | reverse complement strand
ACCGTTGTCGATGCCCCCGCCCGGCCGTTGCAGGAAGAACGCATCATGCTGTTCGAGGCGGCCGATAAGGTCAAGGCTACCGAAAAGGCCACAATTCTCGCGAAGACCAAGCAGGTCGGTTACTCCAATGCCGAAGGGGACTTCGTCAAATGGCGATTTATCGAAGTCAGTGACGTGCAAGACGTTCGTGGAACTGTACTCTACGACGGAATCGATGTGTATTCGCGGATGCTATGAACCTTGAGCGTCTCAGTTCACTTTTCGAGAAAGTTCACAATGATGCGGATTGCAGGTTTACTTGCCATCGGCGGCAGCCTGTGGGGCGCCGCAATGCTTTTGACGACGACCGTCGAGGTGGCGGCCCATGATGCCGCTGCACAACCGGGAGGCAAGGTATTGCGGCATATGGTGCTGTACAAATTCAAGGAGCATGTCACGCCGCCGCAGCTACAGGAAGTCGTCGATGCCTTTGCCGGGCTGGCCCAAAAGGTCGAGACGATCATCGGCTTCGAACGGGGGACGAACATCAGCCCCGAAAACAAATCTGAAGGCTTCACCCATTGTTTCGTGGTGACGTTTCAGAACGAAGCCGGCCGCGATGCGTACCTCAAACATCCGGCACATGACGACTACGTCAAGATTGTGAAAGACCGACGCGAAAAGGTAATCGTGTTCGACTATTGGGCAGACGCCGAACCGATCCGTCATTCATTCTTCATTGCCGGTCCCACGTTCACCGGAATCATCGGCGAAGACGGCAACGAGGTCTGGAATGCTGGTGCGCCCGCGGCCCGTGATGGGTACGTATTGCCCAACGGCAATGTATTGATCGCCTGGTCTGAGGAAGTCAAAGAACTGACCCGCGACCACAAAGTCGTCTTTCGCTTCCAGCGGTCTGCCGACAACCGTGAAATCGGGACTGTCGAGCGGCTCAAAAACGGACGTACGCTGATTACTGAACTGGGCCCCAAGCCGCGGCTCCTCGAAGTCGAAGCCGACGGCACGATCGCGCTGGAATTTCGGCTGAAGCCAGAGACCGACAATGCCCACATGCAGACGCGCATGGCGCGAAAGCTGCCCAATGGCAATTACCTGGTGCCCCACCTCCTGGCATTCAAGGTGAAGGAATACTCACCGAATGGCGAAGTCGTCCGCGAGTTTCACACCGATTTAGACGAACTCGGTGGCCGCAAAGCCGAGACATGGCCTTTCACGGCGATTCGTCTCGCGAACGGGCACACGCTTGTCAATCTGACACACGGCAACAAGACCGTCGAACTCGACGCCGATGGGCACGTTGTGTGGCAGGTCGGCAACGACGATTTTCCCGAAGAGAGACCGTTTGCCGACCCGTGTGGTGGCCAGCGCCTTCCCAACGGCAATACGGTCATTGCCAGCTATGGTTCGCAGGGCGACATTAAAGTGTTTGAGGTGACCCGCGACAAAAAGATTGTCTGGACGTATAGCGGCCCCCACCGGGCTCATGAGATTCAGATGCTCACGACGAACGGCAAGCCGGTTGCCGGGACGCCGATGAAGTAGGAGCGGGAAAGTCGACAGAATAAGTCGGTTGAATGCACGCCGGGTCTATGACACTGGCCCCGCGGTCGTGTGAACCGCCGTCATACTGATCGCGGTCAGGCTGGCTGGTTGTTTTCGGCGGCGCAGCGCCCGAAGCGAGGCGCAGATGAAGACTGCCGGGCCGACCCAGCTTGGGTAAAGGAACTGCCACCACACGAATGCCAGCACCACCCAGCACAACCATTCGTGGCGCGTGAGCCAGTTCCAGAAGGGGGCGGTTATCCAGCCGACAAGGGCCACCACCAGCGCCACCACCAGCGCCACGCTGAAGTGGCTTGTGCGCTGGTTGACGACCTGAAACGATTCCCCTAAAGCCAGTCGTCTTCCGAGTTGGGGCACCCGCGCAAGATCAATCGAAACTTCGCCTGGCCGCACCTTTGCGATGGCGACGTTATCGATTTGGTCGTGCTGCGAGAAGATGGAGGGGACAAGGCTGCTGTCGGACGGCTCATGGTCGTGCTTGAGCGGCGCGGCCGATTCGACGGAAAAGTCTTGCGGGGGATGTAAATTCAAACGGCAACGATCGACGGGAATCTGCCGGGGCCACGGGATGTGGACCGCGAGCGGGCCCGATAGTGCCGGCAGAGCTTCACGCGAATCGCGCCACGACAGCCACACGAGCCGCCCTGTGGCGCCGACCGGCAGAGGAATCGAAAATAAGCCCGCAGCGGGGGTCGGGAGGGGACGAAATTCGCCGTCGACAAACAGCCCCCGCGGTTGGGCTGTTGCGGGCCAATCCAGCTCGAGTGAGGGGGGCAGGTTTCCGACGAGGCGCAGCCCCATCGTTCCTTGAAGGTCTCCGACTTCGTCGATCCAGACATCGACTTGAGCTGCGCCGGCAAAGGTCTTCGTTGAATCCGCGCGGGTGGCGCGAAATTTCATGGCAGGGGCGTCTTCCGACCACGAGTACACCTTCCAGTCGGCAGCGGTGGTCGTCGCGGGAACGACTTGCTTGATCCATTCTGGAATCAGAACCGATTCCGCATCGGCCGTGCCGCCAGCCAGTTCAAACGAGCCGCGTGGGGTGATGAGAATCGATGTCGTCAGTTCTGTACCGGGAGTTCGAATCGCGGGAAGCGTCCAGACCGGAGATACAACGTCCGCGGGGCCAGAGAGAATGGCGACGAACTGCCGCAGCGCCGGTTCATCGGGATGGAAGGCGACCGTCACGCGCCCGTCCGTGGCCGGCTGCAATGAAATCCGTGATTCAGGGATCGATCGCATCTCGACTCGGGGCGCCAGCAACTCTGGTAGTTCGAGTGTGAATTCTGTCACCCGGCCAGTGGCCACCCGAAATACCACGCCGGTCGTGGATTGCCAGGTTCCTTCATGCGATTCGAGAACTGTCGCTTTCTCGGCCGAGACGCGCGGGGGCAC
>JAYTRB010000504.1:0-5605 GCA_043746425.1 Planctomycetia bacterium | reverse complement strand
CTTGTTGATCGAACACGGGGCCAGGCCGCGTGCCCCCTCGGAAAACTTCAATGAATCGACAAGCCGTGTCTTTCGCATTCGGAGCATTGTGCCTCTGTTTGTCGGCCACGACGGCCATCGCTGGCCCGCGGTCTTGGAACGTGAGAACAACCGATTGGTCGGCCAACCCGAACCCGCAAATTGGCGACTGGGGGTTTGACCGCCCAGGCTACGCGACAGGCCTGTACATTCACGGTGTCACGGTCGCCCTGGCAAAACCTGTGACGAACCCTGTGATTTACGATAATGATGTCTTCGATGACGTCTTCGACGACGAACTGGCGCTCGTCATGGCCAGTCTGGGGAAGATGGAGTTGGTGGGCCTGATTGTGACTCCTGTTCTCACCGATGGCTGGGGCTTTTCGCAACCCGAATGGAAAAAGACCGCCTACGCCGTTCGCAAACTGGCCGAAGCCTCGGGCTTGAATGGGGCGAGAATTCCAGAAATCACGGTCGGCACCGAGGCCACGAGCGAAAAAGAAGCGATCGAAAAGCAGTCCGCAGGTTCAAAGTTGTATGTGAAATTGATTCAAGAGCAATATCGAAAGGATCCAGCGAAACCGCTCATCGTCAATATCGGGGGGCAAGGCGCCACCCTCGCGTCGGCTTGGAAGCTCGATCCCACGATTTCGGAGCGCTGCCTGGTCTATTACACAGACATCAAAGTTTACAACGGGCACTTTCGCTGGGCGTCAGAGTTGATCGCGAAGCACTTTCGCGTGGTGAGTTGGGGAGACGACAACTGGTGGAAATCGAAAACAGGACAAAACGAGTGGCGCGTACTTCCGCGGCCCAGGAACGCCGAAGGGAAAGATAACCCCGCCGACAGCGGCGAATGGAAAGCGTTCGCCGACATGAAGAAACCGATTCTCGACGACATGCTCAGGCAATTCCAGACACGTCATGAATACTGCCAGGGACCGACGAAGGGCGATGGCTACGCTGACGGAACGTTCATTCACGCCTGGGTTCCGGGAATCTTTGACGATGCCGAGATTCAGAAAGTTCGCGGCAGCGAGGTTCTACATGTGACAAAGTTCACACCGCGCAACGAAGATCGGGTGAAGGAGTTTGCCAATTCGCTATTCCTCGATCCGACGGCGTACGGGAAAACAAAATGATGGGGAATCAGATTTCGGCGTGATGCCCCTGCGAAATGCGGTCAAGGAACTCAACGTTTACATCGCGACTCGAGATGACGCCCCGCCCCCCGCTCCCTTTTTTGAAATCGCATCCGCGGCGCGGGTTCAACATCGGGCAGGAAGATGCTCGCGGCCTTCGACATCACGGTGCGGCTGATGCTCCGTCGTCAAAACCGCGAATTCGCACGCGCTTCACGAACGCCTGCTTTGTGGGTCGTCGTCAACAACCGCGCAGAATGAGGCGCGCTGATGGGCTTTTGTCTGCATCTGTTCGGTGCCAGATCTGACGCAGACGATGAGCCCGATGAGTTCGCCGAATGTGGTTTTTATAAGGTGCCAGCCTCTGTTTACGAGATTTTACGAGTCCCCAACGAGTTGGCGAGAAATGCGGGCTAACGGTGTCTTGTCGCACCTGACATCGAGGCCATCTTCTGCTCGAAAGCCGAAGGTTCCTTTTTTCGTTTCTCAGCCAAGACTACGATTCTCACATCGCGAGTGGTAGACTGCAGAAATCACGTTCCGCTCCATTCGCCGTTCAGTTCACAGTCAATCAGGGCCCTCTGTGCGCGGAAGGGAAATGAATGTCGATTTCCATCGCCTGCTCGTGTGGAAAAAAATATCGCGTCAAAGAAACGCTCGCCGGGAAAAAGATCCGTTGTGCCGACTGCGCCGAATTGATCAAAGTCCCCCTTCAAGTCGCGGGCCATGACGCCCAGTTCGATGAGTATGCCTCGCTGCTGCCGGCGGCCAGCGACCAGGAAGAGAGCGAACCATCGCTGCCTCCCCGATTGAAGCGGCGTTCGAAAACGACGAAGCGCGACGTGGCATCGGACAAACCCGCCCGCAAGAAACTCCTTAAAAAGGGGTGGTTCGAGAGCACCCAGGCCGGTGTACTTGGCGGCGTCCTGATGATTGTGATCGCAGTCGCCTGGTTCGTCCTGGGACTTGCCGGCGGGCGGATTTACTTTTATCCCCCAATCTTGCTGGTCATCGGCGTCGTGGCCGTCTGCAAGGGACTCTTCAGCAGTGAGTGACGAGGCACCACTTCTGGACGACTTGCGGCGTCTCGGCGACGACGACGACGCATTCTTCGCGCTCAGCGAGGCTCATCACGCAATTTTGCCAGTGCTGTCTCGTGCCTTTCATGCTGAACGGGATCCGAAAACGAGGGCGCGTATTTTAGAGGTCATTTGGCAGCATCGTACGCCACGGGCGGTGCATATCCTCGGTGAAGCTCTGCAAGATTCATCCAGGTTGGTCTGGAAGCAGGCGCTGGACGGACTTGTCGCAATCGATTCACCAGAGTGCCTTGCGGTACTCGAGCACGCTCGTCACCAGAAATTCCCGACCGCGGCCGTAGCGGCCGAGTTCCAAGATGCTGTCGATGAAGCCATTGATTAGTGTCGACACGGCGTCTTCGGTGAGAAGGATGGCGAGTCCCGGAGTTTTTCAGGGGAGATCTAATTCTTTCAGCCAATTTTCAGAAACTTTAGTGATTTTCTGGAATTCCTGAAGATTTCAAGTCCGGTCGTGGCGTCTCCTGACGCTTCTTTGGTTGTAGATAGAATTTATTCTGCTGCCTTGATCGGCTGCGTTCTGTTGTGCCGGCGCTGGTGTGAGGCGGAAGCTGACCGGAACAGTTTTTGAGAATGAGAAAAGTCTTCACATTCTTCCAGCGTGCACTCGCTTTCCGGGTCCACACACGGCAGTACGGCCGCATTCGCGGACTGAAATCGAATAACCACTTCAGGAAACCTTCCGCCTGTGAGCCTAGCTGGCTCGAGACCCCGGCCATTCGCTCTTATGGGCTGAAGGCGCTGCTGCTTTCGTCCATCGGGAGCCAGTTGTCATGGCTTGAATAGACGACGGTGCCAGCGCCGTTGTTGTTTTTTGAGACAGGCACTTTCAACCAAACGCCATTGCCCAACGCCATAGATCAGCACGTCCGTCGTTTCCGGACACACCGCCATTCCGTCCCCGTCTTCGAGAACTCGTGCCAGTTCTAAAAAACGTGTATGGATGTGTTTCTGAGCATTTTGCTCCTCTGCACCTTGAACTTTGAAAAGGAAAAGAATGATGAACTACAGTCGGAATCTGCTTGTCGCACTTGTCGTCGCAGTTCTCACCCTGGCGTGTCACGAGGCCGAAGCGCAGGTCAAGCCCTTCAAGGTCACGGGCGGGGGCACCGCTCCTGATGGCCTTTCGCTTTTCGGCGCCGCTTCACCCCACAATGCAACCGGCACGGCCACACATCTGGGCAATTATTCCGGCGATGAGGGGATTGCTAAAGTGCTCACCGTTGACTTTGCAACACTGACGGGCACGTTTCACGGAACCTTCGTGTTTGTGGCCGCAAATGGGGACCGGCTGGCATGCAACTACGGCGACCCGGGGACGTTTGCGGTGACGCCATCAACCGAAGTTGCCGGCGAATTCGTTGTGGAATTTGTCGCCGAATTCACTCCTGACCCTGCGCTGAGCACGGGACAGTTTGCGAACGTCACCGGGGGCAGTTTCACCATGACCGCAACCACCGAGTCTTTCGCCGCGCTGGATATCGATGCCGACGGATTCACTCCTCCGTTTGCCTACACCTGGGAGGGCAGCGGGTCGCTGACCTTCAACGAGGGGAACTGAACTTTTTCCTGAAGACAGCGGTGCGGGATTCTGCTGGCCGGCATCTTCCCGGGCGGCGCCGCATTCGGCATTCTCCTGGCGGTCGACACCGCACCGGACGATCGCAACCGACCCTTTTTTACGCCGTTCGACCAACCTCAAGCGGGAGTTGAATACCCACGGTCGGGACAAGGGTCGGTTGAGTTCTGAGACCGACAGGCGGTCTTGCAATACTGCTCCAATTTTTGCCCCATTCACGAAAACGCATTCCCGAAAGGATCAAAGTCATGAAACAGATTTTGACATTCAGTCGTCTTGCCTTGTTCATCTGCGTGGCCTTCGGCGTGAGCTCTGCCACCGAATCCGCGGATAAGAATTCCGCCCCTCCCAATTGGACAGTTACGGCAGAGGGCACGTCCACTTTGGCGGAACTCGATCTCGTGAACTACATCCGCACAGATATCGACGCCTTCAGTGGTACTTCCTCCCACTTGGGTGCAATTACCGGGACGGGATCACACGTGCTCCATCTTCTCACGGGTCAATTCGCGGGACTTGCCACCTACACGGCTGCCAACGGCGATACCATGGATGTCACCTATACCGGTCAACTTTTTCCCTCAGGGGACCCGAACTTTCCGTATGAGGCAGTGGCGGACGTCGAAATTCAGGGAGGGACCGGGCGTTTTGCCAACGCGACAGGCGGCGGCGTGCTCACCGGAGGCTTTACCGGCGAGATTCCGGTGGGCGATGTCTTCTTTACCATCGAAGGAACGTTGAGCACCAACTGATCGGTTGCCCATTGAGTCGCCTCTCAATACGCCTTCGTCGCAAATTCAGAAGACACACATGCGGGCGAACGCGACGCCGATGCATTGACCTGCCCGTTCGACAATGCAGGGGCCCGGTGGCCAGTCAATCGGCACGTGGATACGACAGCCCGATTTGGCAGTCGAGTTGTCTCAAGCACCCCGTCAGCTCCGGCTGGCGGGGTATTTTCATGCGCTCGACGAACCGCCGGTGGCAACAGGCGAAACCCGATTTTTTTCGCAGGTTGTCAATGCCCTGCCGCGGAATACGTGTGGCGAATCACGAATAAAACGGACGCCACGAAATGGACCTGTCCCCTTTGGTGGGTCGCCGCCGTTGGTGGCGGCCCCGCAAATCCATTGCAAGTTAGCTTTCCGTCGAGTAGACTGCGGCCGCGAAGGCAGCCAACATAAGCGGGCACCTTCGTTTCGGGAATTCATCCACCATGCCCAATGTCGAACGAACGATTCCCACACGCCGCCGATTCCGATTCAACTTGCGGCAGCTTTTCGTCGCCGTGGGACTGGTGGCCGTTGCCTTCGGGATTTGGTCCTCGATTCCGCGCAGCATCGTCAGGATCAGAACGGCGACCCCGAACGATAGGGTGTCGGGCGATGAAAGCTTGAAATCCCGGCGGAACGCCGCCGTCGTATCTTGCCATCTCAGCAAGCGCACGGTGTTTTCGGCAACGTTGTGGCTGGTGCAGTCCGGCATCATTGATGTCAAACCTACCAATTCTGCTCCCATAAGTTGTCACTCAGTTGATGGAGACCCGCTTTGGAAAACCAACGAAGTCCATCTGGCCCTCGGCGATTCGATTGTACCCACTGGCCGTGCAACGAAACTCTACTTTGCTGACGCTCCCCGAGGATATTACATGCCGTTTGGTCCCAGCACAGCAGCAGTGGAACACAACATCAACATCGTAGCCAAGCGGACGCTACCGTGCTGGATCACGCCGAGCAGGGTGCATATCGTCGATGTGCCTGCCGGGCGAG